>PFKL01000036.1 GCA_002784245.1 Comamonadaceae bacterium CG_4_10_14_3_um_filter_60_75 | reverse complement strand
GTGTCGGGCATGTTCATGGCGGTCTGCCTTGGTGTGATAACAAGAAGTTGCTGATTGTGGGCAACTCGGTTACTCTTATAAATGATCAAGTATCACCACAAAGTTACCAATTTATGCAAGTAAAAACCCGCGCCGCCCTGGGCCAGCTCAGTGACATGGATCTGCGTCTGCTGCGCGTCTTCAAAACCGTGGCCGACTGCGGCGGCATGGCCGCGGCCGAACTGGCGCTCAACATTGGCACCAGCACGGTCAGCCGCCACATCAAAGACCTGGAAACACGGCTCAACCTGACGTTGTGCCGCCGCGGGCGCGCCGGCTTTGCCCTGACCCCCGAGGGCCAGCAAATTTACGCCGAGACGCTGCGCCTGCTGGCCAGTGCCGATGCGTTTCGCAGCCGGGTGGATGAAATTCACCAGCGCATGGGCGGCGAGCTGCATCTGGCGGTGTTCGACAAAACCGCCAGCAACCCCGCCGCGCACATCGGTGAGGCGATTGCGCTGTTTGCCGCGCAGGCCCCTGATGTGGCGCTGCACCTGCACGTGGCCCCACTCAACACCATCGAGCGCGGTGTGCTCGACGGCGAGTTTCAGGTCGGCGTCGTCCCCGGCCACCGCAGCTCGGGTCTGCTGGCTTACGACGAGCTGTTTGCCGAAACAATGTACCTGTATTGCAGCGCGGCGCACCCGCTTTTCAAGGCGACCGCAGCGCATCAGCCCGCCGACTGGGACGCGCTGCGCCAGTACCCGTTTGCCGGACTGGGCTACCACTCGCCCAATATGGAGCAGGCGCAACAGGTGCAGCTGAGCCGCGCGGCCACCGGCTACGACCAGGAGTCAATCGCTACGCTGATTTTGTCGGGGCGTTTTCTGGGTTTCTTGCCCGACCACTACGCCGCCGAGTTTGTGCGCCAGAGCCGCATGAAGGCGGTGCACCCGGAAGTCTTTCGCTACGACTGCATTTTTTTTGGCATCGTGCGCGCGTCGCCGCAACCCGCGCGGGTGACGTTGGCGCTGCAGGCGTGTTTGCGCAGGGCGCACAGTTCGAACGCGGGTTTGGGGCAAAGAATCTCCCCGAGAAGCGCTCACGCACGGTGATTGGGTTATGCGACCGGACTTTGGGGTGTGAGGTGCGCGCCGACCATCCCTCGCGCACTACACCGTCCACCGTCCGTTTCGTGCGTGTTCACCCCCCAAAACCGCATGCGCATAACCCAGTCGCCGTGCCGGGTTCGACGTAGGCCCTGGTCTTTAGCAATGGCATCCCTTGGCATCACGCCTTGTCGCACCCACCCGGACCTGCCCCGCAGCACACCCGGATAACATCGCGCGCACCATGCCCCAATTTGCCGCCAACCTGTCACTGCTCTACCCCGAGCATGATTTTCTGGACCGTTTTGCAGCCGCTGCCCAAGATGGCTTCAAAGCGGTGGAGTATCTTTTCCCCTATGCCCACGCGCCCCAAGAGCTGGCCGCACAGCTGCAAGCGCATGGCCTGCAGCAAGTGCTGTTCAACGCACCGCCGGGTGACTGGGACGCGGGCGAACGCGGGCTGGCGTGTATTCCTGGCCGCGAAGCTGACTTTCGCCAAAGCGTGATGCAAGCGCTGGTTTACGCCGACGTGCTGGCGTGTCCGCGCATTCATGTGATGGCCGGCCTTTTGCCCGAGACAGGTACATTGCAGGAGATCTACCGTACTTACGTCAGCAACCTGCGCTGGGCGGCACAAACGGCTGCACGGCATGGCGTGCAGGTGTTGATTGAGCCGATCAATCCGCGCGACATGCCCGGCTACTACCTGCACCGGCAGGACGTGGCGCATCAGGTGCTGGTCGACGTGGATGAGCCCAACCTGAAAGTACAGATGGACCTGTACCACTGCCAGATCGTTGAAGGTGACCTGGCCACCAAACTGCAACTTTACCTGCCCACCGGCCAGGTCGGTCATATCCAGATTGCCGGTGTGCCGCAGCGCCATGAGCCCGACCTGGGCGAACTGAATTACCCCTATCTGCTGGCGCTGATCGATGCACTGGGCTATACCGGCTGGGTGGGCTGCGAGTACCGCCCGCAGCGTCCAGGCCCGGGCGGCACCAGCGCGGGCCTGGGCTGGATGGCGCAACACGCTTGACCACATTTTGGAATGAGCCCCTTTTCTGGCCCGCATCGGGCATCGCCTGGGCCGAAGCCTTTGCCGAAATCACCCGCTGCCCACGATCGTCGCGGGCGGTTTCAGAAAACATAGATAAATAGCCTCCAGAGCTTTCATAAAAAGCGCAATTAGCTATTGATGTAATAGCTAATTGGCAGTTCTTTGCCATGCACTCGCGGTGTTGCCCAAGCGTTTGCCATGCGGCAATTCATTTAGCCTGGTAAACATGTCACGGCAATAGCCGTCGATCTTCAGACACTTGTTGATCTCATCCACCGGCAGCGGCCCCGACACCACCACCAGGTCATTGGCACGGTCGAGCGCACCACTGGCACGCAGACGCCGGCGCGTGTTGTTGGCCCAGCAGTGAATACGCAACGGGCTGCCGTGTTCGCGCAAGGCGCCGGTGCTGGCGTCAAAGGCAATCGCCACTGTGTCGGTGCGTAGCCGCAGGCGGTGTTCTCCGGTGAACTTGCTGGCAGGCGTGCTCAGGTCATACAGATGGTAGTGGTCGTTTTTGAGCTGGTACTGCAGTGTCATGAAACCTCCGGGAGATGGTTTTATTTTGCCGGACTGTAAACGACGGAAAAGGCAAAAATGCCTGAGCAAAGTCCGGTTTTCCGTGCCTTGAGGGAAAACCCGGGTGCGATTGAAGTTGGTGTGGCGTTTTATCGACGTACGCACTTCACCTCTGGCGTCGCGGTCGTTGGTAGACAATGACGGTTGATCTTGACGCGGGGTGAACATATGGCAATCGGCTGGCTGACCGTTCTGAAAATGGTGCCTTGGGGCGACGTGATAGAGAACGCGCCCAAAGTAGCACAAGGCGCCAAAAAACTCTGGAGCTCGGTGGGGAAAAAGGCACCCCCGGACACCGCAAGTGGTGGTGCACAGACATCGGTGGCCGATGCCGTCGGATCGCTGGCGCAACTGCAAGCGCAAGTGGCTGAACTGCAGGTTGCCACCGCCGCGTTGCACCAGCAAATGCTTGATTCCAGCGCGTTAATCAAAACACTGGCCGAACAAAATGCCGTGCTGGTGCAACGCGTGGAAGTCAATCGCAAGCGCCTGCTCGGCTTGGCTGCGGTGGTCGTGGTGCTGCTCATTGTGCTGGGCTTTAAGTTATTTTGATAGCTGCTTGCGCTTATTACATAAGGGTTAGAGGCATTTTTCTTGATGAACCAGGCCAAAGCTGAAGCGCCACCTCCGCGTGGTCTGATGGTGCTGCACAGCAACCGGATCGAAGACCTGCGCGACCTGCTGGTGCAGTACCTCAAAGCACACCCTTTAGGCCCGCTGCAGCCCGAGGTGATCCTGCTGCAGAGCAACGGCATGAAGCACTGGCTGGAGCTGGCGCTGGCCAACGACGACGCGTTGGGCATTTGCGCCGCCACCCAGATGGTGCTGCCCAGCGCCTATCTGTGGCAGATGTACCGCGCCGTGCTGGGCGCGCAGGCGGTGCCGGCGCACATGCCGTTTGACAAGACCGCGCTGCTGTGGCGACTGGTACGCCTGTTGCCTGCGCTGTGCGACACGCGCGCTGTTTATGCGCCGCTCAAGCAGTACCTGAGCGGCGATAACGCCGCGCGCAAACTGTACCAACTGGCGCTGCAGGTGGCCGACGTGTTTGACGGTTACCAAAGCTACCGTGCCGACTGGCTGACTGACTGGGCTGGCGGGCAAGACGTGCTGCGCGGTGCGGTGGGCGGTGCGCCGCCGCCTTTAACCGAGGCACACCGCTGGCAGGCGCAGCTGTGGCGCGACTTGCGCGCCGATGTGGCAGCGCAGGGCGGCGCGGCACTGGCCGAGGCTTCGCGTGCGGCGGTGCATGCGCGCTTTCTGGAGACCATCAGTCAGCTCAATCACTCTGAAAAAAAGAGCGCTTTGCGCCCGTCGGGTGTGCCGCAGCGGCTGATTGTCTTTGGTGTCTCGTCGTTGCCAATGCAGGCGGTGCAGGCGCTGGCAGCACTCGGCCAGCTGTGTCAGGTGATGTTGTTTGTGCAAAACCCGTGTCGATATTACTGGGGTGATCTTGTTGAAGGCCACGCCGCGCTGCGCGCGCAGGTACGCCGTCGTCAACCGGTCAAACCGAACATGCTGGCTGCCTCGGACGCGCCCAACGACACGCACCCCTTGCTGGCGGCGCTGGGCAAGCAGGGGCGCGACTATTTGCACCTGCTTGACGGCTTTGACGCGCCCGAAGCGTACCGCGCGCATTGGCATCGCGTCGATGTGTTTGTCGATCCGGCAGGTGCCGACCCGGCCAGCGCGACGCAACTGGCGCAATTGCAGTCGGCCATCCTCAACCTCAACCCGCCACCCCCCACGCCGGTTGATTTGAGTGATGACGGATCGCTGGTCTTGGTCACCGCGCACAGCGCGCAGCGCGAGCTGGAAGTCTTGCACGACCGCCTGCTGGCCTGGTTCGATGCCGACGCCGCGCTGCAACCGCGCGACGTGATGGTCATGGTGCCCGACATGGCCACGTTTGCGCCACACATTTACGCGGTGTTTGGGCGTTTTGCCACGGGGCAGCCGCGCCATATCCCGTTTTCGGTGGCCGACACCACCGCGCGCCAGAGCCCGCTGGTGCAGGCCCTGGAGCAACTGCTGCAGCTGCCCGAATCGCGCCTGTCGCTGGCCGACTGGTTGAGCCTGTTTGAGGTGTCTGCCGTGCGCACGCGCTTTGGTTTGAGCGAAGCCGACGTGCGCCAGTTGCAGGACTGGCTGGCCGCTGCCGGTGTGCGCTGGGGGTTTGATGCTGCGCACCGTGTTCAATGGGGCTTGCCGTCTGCTGCGCCCGGTGTGGCGCAAAACACCTGGACTTTTGGCCTGCGCCGCCTGTTGCTGGGTTACGCGCTGGGCATTTCAGACGACGCGCTGTGGGAAGACACGCTGGCGCAACCGGCCCTGAGCGGTCTGGACGCGCCACTGGCTGCCGGGCTGCTGGGCTGGCTTGACGCGGTGGCGCAAACCCTGCCCACCTTGCAAGCCGATCAAACGCCGGCGCAATGGGTGCAGACCTTGCAGGCGCTGGTGGCGCGTTTTTTTGCCAGCGACAACGAGACAGACGAGCGTGCCATCACCCGCCTGCTGATGCCGCTGGCGGCCTGGCAGCAAACCTGCGCGCAGGCGCAGTGCGATACGCCGTTGCCGCTGACGGTGGTGCGCGAGCACTGGCTGGCGCAACTGGAACAAGACGGCCTGCAGCAGCGCTTTTTTGGCGGCGGCGTGCAGTTTGGCACGCTGATGCCGATGCGCGCCATTCCGTTCAAGGTGATCTGCCTGCTGGGCATGAACGACGGCGACTACCCGCGCGTGCAGGCTGCGCGCGACTTCGACCTGATGGGCAACAGTTGGCGCGCCGGTGACCGCAGCCGCCGCGAGGACGACCGCTACCTGTTTCTCGAAGCGCTGCTCTCAGCGCGGCAAAAGCTTTACGTCAGCTGGCAAGGCCGCAGCGCCGCCGACAACAGCAAGCGCCCGCCGTCGGTCCTGGTGGCGCAGTTGCTCGACGTGGTGAACGCCTGCTGGGCACCGGCACGCGCGCCGCAGGCGCAGCCCTTGCAGCCGTTCTCCAAAGCGTATTTTGAGGCGGGCTCAGGTGTGGCTACCTATGACAAAGATTGGGAGCCTATTTGGCTTGAAGCCCAGGTAGAGCAGGTGCAAGCAGCTATGCAAAGTAGAGTGACTACGCCAATTGACAAAGCCTTCAACAGCGTGACGCTGGATGATTTGCAGCGCTTGCTGCGCCAGCCGGTGGAGGTGTTTTTTCGCAACCGGCTCCAGGTGGCGCTTGACCGCCTGGAAGACCTCGAGCAAGAAGACGAGCCCTTTGCGCTGAACCACTTGCAGCAGCACCAAGCCGGCCAAGCCTTGCTGCACGCCGCCGGTAACCCGCAGTCGCTGGCGCAGTTGCAAGCCAGCGGCACGCTGCCACTGGCGGGCTTTGGCCAGCAGGTGGCCACCGAGCTGCTGATCCAGGCGCAAAAGGTGTTGCAAGCGCAAGCAGTGTGGCTGCAGCAGTACCCGGCGGCGTTGCCCGCACTGGCGGTGAATCTGGCACTGCCATTGCCCGATGACCTTGGCACTGACCCGCTGGCTGATGCCGGTGCCGGGCTTGGCGGCCCTGTGCAGTTGACCGGCACGCTCAATGGTCTGCGCGCTGCTTCCAACGACGCGGGCACGCCGTGCCTGCAGCTGGCCGCGCGCATCGGCGCCGTGCTGGAGGGCAAGGCTGGCAAAACCGCGCGCGGCCATGTGCTGGTGAAGCTGTGGGTCAATCACCTGGCCGGTTGTGCCTGCGGCTTGCAGCTCACCAGCGTGCAGTTGGGCGTGGACGGCTGCGTGGTGTTGCAGCCCATGGCGAGTAATGTGGCGCAGGCGGTGCTGGTACGGCTGACGGCAGCGTACGTTCAGGCGCTGGTCGCACCACCGCCGGTGGCATGCAAAGCGGCCTGGGCTTTTTTGCTGGAAGAGCAGGCCAACGCAGCACGGCTGGCGCTAGGCAAGCCACCTAAAGACCCGCACGACGCTGCCTGCGTCGTGTTTGACACCCAACCCGGCGCAGGCTTTCCTGGCGAGCGCGAGGAATCAGCCTACCTGCAACGTGCGTTTGCTGCCTATGCCGACCTGGCCGACGGCCTGCCGCATTGGGCGCGGGTGTTGTATGGGGATTTGCTGCACAACGTTGGTGTGGGCGGCGAGGTGCCGTCGTGAATACGCCCAGCACCCACACGCTCAACCCCCTGACGCTGCCGCTGCACGGCCTGCAGCTGATCGAGGCCTCGGCGGGCACCGGCAAGACGTTCACGCTGGCCGCGCTGTACCTGCGGCTGGTGCTTGAGCGCGGGTTGTTTCCGCCGCAGATTCTGGTGATGACCTTCACCGAGGCGGCCACTGCAGAGCTGCGTGAACGCATCCGCGAGCGGCTGGCGATGGCCGCGCGGTTTTTTGCTGGCGATGCAACAGTCCAGGCCGATGCCTTTTTGATTGATCTGGGCAAGCAGATTGCCCCGGCTGACTGGTCGGCCTGCGCGGCGCGGCTGGACCTGGCCGCGCAGTGGATGGACGAGGCGGCCATCTTTACCATCCACGGCTGGTGCAGCCGCATGCTCAAAACCCACGCGTTTGACAGCGCCAGCCTGTTTGAGCAAAGCCGCGTCGAAGACAGCGACCGCCTGAAGCTCAATGCGGTGCAGGACTATTGGCGGCGCTGGTTTTATGCGCTGCCAGCGGATGCGCTGGGCGCGCTCAAGGCCATTGGCGGCACGCCACAAGCGCTGCTGGACAAGCTCAAAAATCTGTGGCGCAGCGCCGAGCGCGCACCCGGTGCGCCCGCACCGACGCTGGAGCCGCCTGACGTGCTGCTGGCGCACTGGGCCGCATGGGCGCGCCAGCGCGCGGCGCTGGAAGCACCTGCGCGGCAGGGCTGGACGGTGCCTGTGGCCCAAGCGGTGAGCGATGCCGCTGCGGCTGGGCTGTTGACCAACTATCGGTCGAACTGGTTGCCTGGCTGGCTCGAAAAGATGCAGGTATGGGCACAAGGTGACGAGATTGATAACGCAACACTGGCGCGCTTTACCCTGACGACGCTGACCGACAAAGGCTGGCCACAGGCCGCCAGCTGGGGTGTGTTTGCCGACATTCAAACCCTGCACGACCACCTGGTAACCGAGCCGCAAGTCACCCCTGAACTGCTGGCCCACGCCGCGCAGGAAATTGCGCAGGATGTGCAGCGCGCCAAGGCCCGTGCAGCGCAGTTCGACTTTTCTGACCTGCTGCAAAACCTGTACCGCGCGCTGCAAACGTCAGATGGTCGCCTGGCGGCTGCGATTGCTGCCCAGTACCCGGTGGCGCTGGTCGACGAGTTTCAGGACACCGACCCCTGGCAGTTTGGCAGCTTAAGCAAAATCTATAGCGCATCACGCAAGTCAGACGGGGGCAACAGTCTGATATCACCTGAATCTGCAGATGCATTTGCAGCCAACGCGCTGATCATGATCGGCGACCCCAAGCAAGCTATTTACAGCTTTCGCGGTGCCGATCTGGCCACCTACCTGACCGCCCGTGCGCAAGCGCAGGGCATCTACACGCTGCCGGTCAATTTCCGCTCGACGACGGGCGTTGTGAACGCCGTCAACACCGTGTTTGGCCAGGCCAGCGCGCCGTTTGGCAGTGTCCCGTTTTTGCCGGTGACAGCGTGCAAGGGCCGGGTGGCACCGTTGCAAGTGGCGGGCCAACCGCAGGTGGCGATGACCGTGTGGCACCAGACGTTTGCCAAAACGCCAACCAAGCCGGTTTTTATGGCCGAAATGGCTGCAATTTTCGCCAGCCAGATGGTCGCGCTGCTGCAAACGGGTGCGGCGCGCAGTGGCGACATGGCGGTGCTGGTACGTGACTGGACTGAGGCCGCCGCAATTCGCGGCGCGCTGGACGCGCGCGGCGTGCGCAGCGTTTATTTGTCCGAGCGCAACAGTGTTTTTGAAAGCGACCAGGCCGCTGACTTGTGGCGCATCCTGCGCGCCGTGGCCAACCCGGGCAGCAACCGCCTGCTGCGTGCGGCGCTGGTCACGCGCACCTGGGGCCTGAGCTGGGTCGTACTGGACGCGCTGCTGGCCGACGAGGCGGCGTGGGACGCGCTGGTCGAACAGTTCATGCTCTGGCAGCGCGTCTGGCGCACACAGGGCTTCCTGCCGATGCTCTACCGCTTGCTGCACGATCAGGGCCTGCCCGGCAAATTGCTGGCCGACGCGACGCAAGGCGAGCGTGCGCTGACCAACCTGCTGCACCTGGGCGAGCTGTTGCAGGCGCAGTCGCTGCAGGTGCAAGGCGAGGGCGCGTTGATCCGGTACCTGGAAGACCAGCTGCGCAACCCCAAGGCGCAAGGCGATTGCGCGCAGCTGCGGTTGGAGAGCGAGGCCAATCTGGTGCAGGTGGTGACCTTTCACAAGGCCAAGGGGCTCGAATACCCGCTGGTGTTTTTGCCGTTTGTGTCGCTGTTCAAGGAGGAAAAAAAGGACAGCGACCGCAGCGATGCCGAGCGCTTGAGCGAAGACATCCGTCTCTTTTATGTGGCGCTGACCCGCGCCAAACAAGCGCTGTGGCTGGGCGTGGCACAGGTGCGGGGCGACATGGACGGCAAGTCGCCGGAGCCGATGAGCGCGCTGTCGGTGTTGCTCGGTCGCCAGTGCAACGACGACTTGTGGGAACGCCTGCAAAGCTGGGCCTGCGCCGACATCCAGATGGCGCAAGCGCCAGCGGCCAGCGCAGCGCGTTACCAGCCGCCCGCCGTGGTTCAAGCGGTCCAGCCGGCGTGCACTCCCGTGCGGCTGCACACCAGCCGCTGGTGGAGCGCCAGCTTCAGCGCGCTCACGCGCGACCTGGCGCACAACGCCATCCACAGCGAGCGCGACGAGCAGTTGCAAGACGCGCAGCTCGACAGCACCCCCGCCGTCACCGCCAGCGCAGCGCGGCAGTCCATGCCGGACGACGACATCGCTCCCGACCTGTTCGCCCCCACCTTGCCCTACAACGACTTCCCCGCGGGCAGCGCCTACGGCACGCTGGTGCACGACCTGCTGGAGTGGCAGGCGCAACACGCTTGGCCCGCCGCACAGTCTGAGGCTGATGCTACGCTGGCGGCAGCGTGGGCCACGCTGCTCACGCGCCAGAGCCAGCGCCTGAATTTGACCGATGCAGACACGGTCTTGCTGGCTGGGTGGGTGCCCAAGATTCTTAAGCAAAATATGCCTCTAGCCCAGGTTAATAAAGCGCAAGTAGTTATGCAAATAGGAGCAATTGAAGCCCCCAATCTATGGCCTGAAATGGGTTTCACGCTGCCGGTGCACAGCCTGTCCAGCGCGCAGCTTGACGCGCGCATTGCGCAATACATCTGGCCGCAGGCTCCGCGCGCGCCGCTGCAGCCGCGCCAGTTGCAGGGCATGGTCACCGGTTTCATGGACCTGGTGCTGCAGCACGACGGGCGTTACTACGTGCTCGATTACAAGTCGAACAAACTTGGCAGTTATGAAGCGCCACAGTTGCAGCAGGCCATGCTGGCGCACCGCTACGACGTGCAGGCCACGTTGTACCTGCTGGCGCTGCACCGGCTGCTGCGCGCGCGCCTGGGCGACACCAACTACGACTATGACCGTGATGTCGGCGGTGCGCTCTATCTGTTTTTGCGCGGCGTCGATCAACCCGGCGCTGGCCTGGTGCACTTACAGCCACCGCGCGCGCTGATCGAGTCGCTGGACCTGGCTTTGCGCGGCACGCCTGTGCCGCAGGGGGCTTGATGGCCGACCTGACTGACCCGGGCTTGCCCTTGACGGCGCTGGACCAGGCTTTTGCCCGTTTTTTGCAGCAAGCCCAGCCCAGTGGTGATGCCCGCCATGCCTGGCTGGCAGCGCTGGCCAGCTACCAGTTTGGCCGCGGCCACGCGTGTCTGGATTTGGCGCTGCTGGCCAGTACCGGCGCGCAGTTGCTCGGTTGGGATGCCAAGCTGCAGGCGCTGTTGCCCGCGGACCTGGCACAAGCCGCCGGTAGTCTGCCGTGGGTGCAGGGCGATGCCAGCCCGCTGGTGCTGGCCGGCCAGCGCCTGTATTTGCGCCGCAACTGGTTGGCCGAGCAGCACATTCGCGCGTCGATTGCGGCGCGCCTGGCGCAACCTTGCACTGTGCTGCATGGTTTGAAACAGGCGCTGGACAACCTGTTTGGCACAAACGCGTCTGCCCCACAGCACGATGTCAAGCAACATGACACCCCACCGTTTCCCGACTGGCAAAAGGTAGCCTGCGCCGTCGCTGCGCGCGGCCGCTTCACACTGATCACCGGCGGCCCGGGCACCGGCAAAACCACCACCGTGGTGCGGCTGCTGGCACTGTTGCAGTCGCAATCAGCGCAGCCGCTGCGCATGGCGCTGGCGGCACCCACCGGCAAGGCGGCGGCGCGGCTGGGCGAGTCGATTGCACGGGCGTTGCAACAGTTGCCTGCTTCGATGCAAGCGCACATTCCAACGCAGGCGCAAACGCTGCACAAGCTGCTTCAAGTGCGCTCAGGCCTGCGCAGCAGCGCGCCCCCGGCGCTGGCGCTGGACGTGGTGGTGGTCGACG
>PFKL01000207.1 GCA_002784245.1 Comamonadaceae bacterium CG_4_10_14_3_um_filter_60_75 | reverse complement strand
ACACCCAACAAAAAGATAAATGGCGCGTAACTTGCCCGCTCAATACTCACCGGCACCAACAGCCAGCTGCTGTCGGCGACCGTGTGCGCCAGGCCGCCGTGCACCAACATTTGCGTCAGCGGGTCAATCACTGCGATCACCTGATTCGGGAACAAACCCAACACAACGCAGCCCAGACCCAGCCAGACCATGCCCAGGCGCTCCCACAACCCGGCGTCGTGCGCATGGCTGAGTTTTTCTTCGCGCGGCTGGCCCAAAAACACAACTCCGTAATACTTGACCATGGTGTAGCCCGACAACGCGGCAATCAGCGCGATCAGCGCCGCCATCACGGGTACCAGCATGTCCAGGAACGAGCTGGGCAGCCCGGTAGTAAACAGAAAACTTTGTAGCAACAGCCATTCGGCGACAAAGCCGCCAAACGGCGGCAGACCCGCACACGCCAGCACGCCAATCAACGTCGGCCAGGCCACCCAGGGCATGTAGCGGATCAGGCCACCAAGCTTGCCCAGGCTACGCTCGCCGGTGGCGTGCATCACAGCGCCGGTGCTGCAAAAGAGCAGGCTCTTGAAGAAGGCGTGGCTGAGCATGTGGTACGCGGCGGCGGTCAGCGCCAGCGCCGACAGCGAATGCATGCCGTACGACAGAAACAACAGCGCTAAGCCGAAGCCAGCGCACATCAGGCCGATATTTTCAATCGATGAGTACGCCAGCAAGCGCTTCATCTCGACCTGGACGGTAGAGAAAACCACGCCAAACAAGGCCGTGGCCAGGCCGACACCCATCAGCAACACACCCCACCACCAGATGTGCGTTTGCAGCAAGTCAAACGACACCCGCAAAATACCGTACAGCGCAATCTTCAGCATGACGCCGCTCATCAATGCTGACACCGGTGAAGGCGCGGCCGGGTGCGCCTCCGGCAGCCAGGCGTGCAAGGGCAGCACACCCGCCTTGGCGCCAAAGCCAAACACCGCCAGCACAAACGCTATCGACGACCAGAACGGCGACAACTGCTGCGCGCGCATGTTGGCAAAGGTGTAGTCACCCGTATTGGCCTGCAATACGCCAAAGCACAACAAAATGGCCAGCGCGCCGATGTGTGCCACCAGGATGTAGAGATAGCCAGCGTTGCGGATTTCGGGAATTCGGTGGTTGGCGATCACCAAAAAGAACGATGACATCGCCATGGTTTCCCACGCCACCATGAATACAAACGCGTCGTCGGCCAGCACAACCAACACCAGACTGGCCAGAAAGACGTGGTATTCCAGGCACATCAGCCCCGGTGGCGTGCCTTCACCTTGGCGAAAATAACCGGCCGCAAACGCCGACACGCCAGCCGATGCGCCGCCAATCAGCAAAAGGAAAAAAGCCGACAAGGCGTCCAGGCGCAAATGAAATGGCAGTTGCGGCAGGCCCAAGGGCAGCACCGCCAATTCCGCACCGGAAAACGCCGCACTCAGGGCGGTGGCCATCAACACAATGGAAAAAACAGCACCCACGGGGAACAACACCGTAGCGACGAAACGGAAGCGGCGCAACGCCAATATGCCCACCACGCCGATCAACAACCACGCTGCCACCACTGCCAGTACCCAATCCAAATGGATCCAGGTGCTGGGTTGTGTCATGCTGTTCATCGGGCGGAGTTATCAGAAAAGGCGAGGGCGCGATGTTACACCAGCGACAAGAAATCCAGGCCCTGACCTGCCTCATTGGGCACCTGCGCGCTGTCAGCAAAGCGTCTCCGTACATTTGCTAATATGGTGAGGGTACGACGCTGTGCGTACACTGCCCTCTATGCGCCAGACTAAATCACCTTTCAGGTACGTGTCGGCCGCGCGACATTTGGTTTCGCGCGACAACTGCGGTAATGCACCGGGCTGGCGCGTGTCTCAGTGCTTGCGAAAGCTGCCCCGGTGAACGTTGCGATGTCTGCGCTGTCGCTAACCGGAATCGGTGCCTTGTGCACGCTGCTATCAGGCTTGGTGTCGATGCTGGCGGTGCGTCGCCACCCAGATTACCTGCACTACGGCGCATTCTTCTTTTTGTGTCTCTCAGGTGCCGCCAGTTTGGGTGCAGGGGCCTGGGCGCTGCTGGGCAACAGGGTGGTGACTGCCGAGCTGCAGATCGGCCTGCCCTGGCTGGCTTGGCACTTTCGGCTAGATCCGTTGTCGGGCTTTTTTCTGATTTTGCTGGGCTTGCTGGTGATCGCCGTGTCGCTTTACGGGCCCAGTTACACGCGTGAATTCGCCCGTGGCCCTGGTGCCCAACCACTGCCGCCGCTGGGTATCTTTACCGCGCTCTTTGTGCTGGGCATGCAGCTGCTGCTGATTGCCGACGACGCGCTGGTGTTCATGATCTTTTGGGAGTTGATGTCACTCTCAGGCTACTTTCTGGTGGTCTATCAACACCAGCACGCCGCCAACCGCAACGCCGCTTTCCTTTACCTGCTGCTGGCCCACGTGGGTGCGCTGGTGATCTTGCTGTCGTTTGGCGTGCTGGCAGCGTTTGGTGATGGCCTGACCTTTGACCAGATGCGCGCAGCCCAGTTGTCGCCACTGTGGGCCAGCATCGCGTTTGCCTGCACCTTCATTGGTTTTGGCACCAAGTCTGGCATGGTGCCATTGCACGTCTGGTTGCCCGAAGCGCACCCGGTGGCGCCATCGCACATTTCGGCACTGATGAGCGGGGCCATGATCAAGATGGGCATCTACGGCATCATCCGCGTCACTTATGATTTGATCGGCAACGTGCATTGGGAATGGGGTATGGCGGTGCTGATCATCGGTACCGCCTCATCCGTGCTGGGCGTGCTCTACGCGCTGATGCAACACGATCTGAAACGCTTGCTGGCCTACCACTCGATCGAGAACATCGGCATCATCCTGATGGGCTTGGGCATGTCGATGATTTTTCTGGGCACCGGGCACCAACTGCTGGGTACGCTTGGCCTGGTAGCGGCGCTTTACCACACCCTCAACCACGCGCTGTTCAAGGCCTTGCTGTTCCTCGGCGCGGGCTCGGTGCTGTACCGCACGCACGCGCACGACCTCGACCAGATGGGCGGCCTGATCCACCGCATGCCGGTCACCGCCTTCTTATTCCTGGTGGGTTGTGTTGCCATCTCGGCGCTGCCGCCTTTCAATGGCTTTGTCTCCGAGTGGCTGACCTTTCAAACTGCGCTGCAGTCACCAGCACTGGAAAACAGCGTGCTGCGCTCAACTGTGCCGTTTGCGGCTGCACTGCTGGCGCTGACGGGTGCGCTGGCCGCGGCGTGCTTCGTGAAAGCGTTTGGCATGGCTTTTTTGGGCAAAGCACGCAGCCACCGTGCCGCCATGGCGCGCGAGGCACCCTGGGGCATGCTCGCGGGCATGGGCTTGCTGGCCGGTCTGTGCCTCTTGCTCGGTGTCTTGCCCAGCACAGTCATTGAACTGATGGCACCGATCACGCAACTGCTGGTGCACGACGCGCTACCCTCGGCCAGCGCCCAGGGCTGGTTGTGGCTGACGCCGGTGTCGGCCCAGGTGGCATCGTATTCAGCGCCGTTTGTCGTGCTGGCCTTGGCCATCGTGTTTGGCGCAGGCTACCTGTTCCTCAAGCGTGGCAGTGCCCCGGTGCGGCGCAGCGACCCCTGGGACTGCGGCTTTGGCGGCCTGACGCCGCGCATGCAGTACACCTCCAGCGCCTTCAGCCAGCCAATCCGGCGCGTGTTTCGGGGCGTCTGGCAAATTGAGGAACACATTGACACCGTCGCCACACCTGGTCCCCTGCCGCGCGTGACCAGCTTGCACTACAGCATGCACGCGCACGATTGGTCCTGGCGCTGGTGCTACCAACCGATTGGTCGGCTGGTGCTGGCGGCGGCCAACCGCATCGGGTTCATCCAGACGGGCAATATCCACACCTATCTGAAATTTTCATTTGTCACGCTGCTGGTCTTTTTATGGATAGTGAGCTGAGTTTCTGGGCCCTGGCCGTCACGCAAACGTTGCTGTTCGTCGCGGCGGCACCGCTGTTGGCGGGCTGGGTACAACGCGTCAAGTGCCACCTGCAAAACCGTGCTGCACCTGCCGTCTGGCAGCCTTACCGTGACCTGGCCAAGCTGCTGGGCAAGCAGATGGTGATCGCGCATAACGCGTCTTGGCTGTTTCGGGCTACGCCATACATTGTTTTTGGCGCCATGCTGCTGGCCTGCACGGTGGTGCCGCTGATCGTCGTGCATGTGCCCACGGCAGCGATTGCTGACGTGATTGTGCTGGTTGGGTTTTTCTCACTGGCACGCTTCTTCACCGCTTTGGCCGGACTGGATATTGGCACCGCCTTTGGCGGCATGGGCGCCTCGCGTGAAATGATGGTTGCCGCCCTGGCCGAGCCCGCCATGCTGATGGTGGTGTTCACCTTTTCGATGACCGCGCACACCACCAACCTGTCGGTCGCCACCGCCTATATCCTCAACCAGGGCTTGCTTTTGCGTCCGTCGTTCCTGTTTGCGCTGCTGGCACTGGCGATGGTGGCCGTGGCTGAGGCCAGCCGCATCCCGGTCGATAACCCGGCCACCCACCTGGAACTGACCATGCTGCACGAGGCCATGATCCTGGAATACGGCGGCCGCCACTTGGCGCTGATCGAATGGGCCTCGCAGATCAAGCTGATGATTTACGCCGTGCTGCTGATCAACTTTACCTTCCCCTGGGGCATTGCCAGCGAACCGACCATGACGGCGCTGGCCACCGGCTTGGTGGTGGTCACCGCCAAGCTGATGCTCATCGGCGTGGTGCTGGTCGTCTGGGAAACCGTGATGGCCAAGATGCGGCTGTTTCGGGTACCGCAGTTTTTGGGTTTTGCATTCATGCTGGCGGTGCTGGGCATGCTCACCCACGTCATGCTGGAAGGCGGCAACTGACATGGATTTTGCCAATCTCGGTTTGTTCAACCAGGCGATCATTCTGTTCGCGGCACTGGCGCTGTTGACATCGTTCTTGATGCTGGCCCAGGCCCGGATGTTGCCGCTGATTTTTACCTTTGCCTGGCAGGGCTTTTTGCTCGCCACCGTCACGGTGCTGGTAGCCATCGTCACTGGCCACTCTGACCTGTACGTGTCGGCGCTGCTGACCTTCGCGCTCAAGGTGATTGTCATTCCCTGGTTGCTCTACCGCCTGAGTGTGCGTCTTGAAATGCAGTACAACGCCGAAGAAATCGCCCACCCGTCGCTGTTGCTGATTGCCGGTGTGGTGCTGGTGATCT
The DNA here is from genome assembly GCA_002784245.1 of Comamonadaceae bacterium CG_4_10_14_3_um_filter_60_75. Lineage (GTDB taxonomy): Bacteria > Pseudomonadota > Gammaproteobacteria > Burkholderiales > Burkholderiaceae_C > Rhodoferax. The sequence continues at coordinate 4,287 of PFKL01000207.1, read as the reverse complement.
TCAGCTACTTTGTTGCCAAGTCGATCATCAACTTGTCTGGCCTGGCCACGCGCAACATCATCGCCGTGAGCATCGCCATCGAGTTGCTGGGCATGTTGCTGATGTGCGTGCGCAAGTCGGCGGTAGCACAGGTGATTGGTTTCATGTCGATGGAGTCTGGCATCTTCTTTGCTGCATCGGTATCGGCCTACGGCATGCCGCTGATCGTCGAACTGGGCGTGGCCTTTGACATTCTGGTGGCGTCAATCCTGTTTGGCGTGTTTTTCTTTCACCTGCGGGACTCGTTTGGTTCGCTCGACGTCGGCCAGTACAACCATTTGTCAGAAGCCAATGAAACCGACACGCCCGACGACCGTGCCACTGTGCCAGCCACAGGAGGTCACGCATGACGCTGCTGGAAGCGACCTTGCTTGCCCCCCTGGCGGGTGGGCTGATTCTGGCCATCATTGGTCACCGACCTGTTGCGGGCTGGATCAACATCGCGGTCGGCGCGGTCACATTTGGCGCGTCGCTGGCGATGGCGCTCGACGTGTTTGACCATGGGCCACAGCTGTCGCCTAGCCGCATGTTCTACATCGACGCGTTCAACGTCTATCTGGTTGTGCTGACGGCGTTTGTCGGCCTGACGACGTCAATTTTTTCGCGCCCGTACATGCGCCACGAGGTTGAAAAGGGCCGCGTCACCGACCGGCGCTTGCGCCTGTACCACTCGATGTACCAGTGCTTTTTGTTTTCGATGTTGCTGGCCTTGTCAACCAACAACCTCGGCGTGCTGTGGGTCGCGATGGAAATGGCCACCCTGACCACTGTGCTACTGGTGTCGCTGTACCGCACGCCCGAGGCGATTGAGGCCGCCTGGAAGTACTTTATTCTGTGCGGCGTCGGCATTGCCCAAGCGCTGTTTGGTACCGTGCTCATTTACTTTGCCGCCGAGAGCAAATTAGGCGCTGATCGTGACGACACCTTGTTGTGGACGGTGTTGCACAGCAGCGCCGGCGGCGCGCTCGACCCGGCTGTGATCACGCTGGCGTTTGTATTTTTGCTGGTGGGCTACGGCACCAAGGTCGGCCTGGTGCCACTGCACAACTGGTTGCCCGACGCGCACTCTGAAGGCCCCACGCCGATGTCAGCGGTGCTGTCGGGCTTGCTGCTCAATGTTGCGCTGTATGCGTTGGTGCGTGTCAAAATGCTGGTTGACGCTTCGCTGCAGACGCATCTGGCGGGCTACCTTATGATGGGTTTTGGCCTGTTGTCGTTTACCGTGGCCGGTTTGTTCTTGCACCGCCAGCACGACGTCAAGCGCATGTTCAGCTATTCGTCGATCGAACACATGGGCCTGATCACCTTTGGCTTTGGCCTGGGCGGGCCGCTGGCCACCTACGGCGCGCTGTTGCACATGACGGTGCATTCGCTGACCAAATCTGCCATCTTCGTCACCGTCGGCCATGCCTGCCAATTGGCGGGAACGCAGCGCATTGACCAGATTCGCGGCCTGATCCGCACCCAACCGGCCATCGGCTGGGGGCTGCTGTTGGGCGTGGTGTCGATTGCCGGCTTCCCGCCGTTTGGCGTGTTTATCAGTGAATTTTTGCTCCTGGTCGCAACCATGAAGAGTTGGCCGTGGCTGACGATTCCGCTGTTGATTGGCTTTGGTGTGGCGTTTGCGGGTCTGTTCCGGCACATGCAAAAAATGGTGTTTGGCGAACCGCCACCCGGGCAAAGACCGGTGCAAGCGAACATGATCCCGGTGATCATTCACCTTGTGCTGGTGCTGTTCCTTGGGCTGATGATCCCCAACTTTCTGTCGCGCTGGTTTGAACAAGCCACGCTGTTGATTTCTGGAGCGTCGCTGCTATGACGTTGCATCCGGCACTGGCCCCGTTGGTCAATCATTTGTTGGCCTCTGGCGCGAAGGCGCGGCACCTGTCAGACCAGCTGGCACCGGCGCAGCTGATTTTGGTGGAGTCGGATGCGTGGCTTACGGTCGCACAAAGCGCGCGCGCGCTCGATTTCCGATGGGTCGCGGTGTGGGCCGACGACCTGCGCGCCGATAACACGGTCCCCGCCACATTTGCCGTTAACGCCTGCTTTGAAAAAGGCGGTGCCTATCTGGTGGCGCGCACCACATTGACCAGCGATCACCCGGTGCTGGCCTCGCACACGTCCATTTACGCAGGTGCCGACCGGCCCGAGCGCCATGTGCACGACTTGCTCGGCATGGTGTTTGAGGGCCACCCAGATCAGCGCCGCTGGTGCCGCCACCAGGCATGGAACGATAACGAGTTTCCGCTGCGCCGTGATGTCCCCGCGGCGGGGACGCCACCCGAGCGCACACCGGCCGACCACCAATACAACTTTTTGCTGGCGCAAGGCAGTGGTGTCTATGAAATACCGGTCGGTCCGGTGCACGCGGGCATCATCGAGCCAGGGCATTTCCGCTTTCAGGCGGTAGGCGAGACCGTGCTGCGACTCGAAGAGCGCCTGGCCTACACCCACAAAGGCATTGAGAAAATCGCACAGGGGCGCGACGCGGCAGGCTTGGCCCGACTGGCCGGGCGCGTCTCCGGTGACTCCACGGTGGCGCACACCTGGGCCGCCTGCCAGGCGATGGAGCGCGCAACCCGGCTGGAGTTGCCAGAGCGCGCACAATTCCTGCGTGCACTGCTCTGCGAAAGAGAGCGCGTGGCGAACCACCTGGGCGACGTGGGTGCCATGCTCAACGATGTCGGTTTCGCTTTTGGGGCCATGCAGTTCAGCCGCTTGCGCGAGATTTGGCAACGCATGTCGGGCGATGTGTTTGGTCACCGTTTCATGATGGACTGCATCGTCCCCGGTGGCGTGGCGCGTGACCTGGAGCAGCGCTTTGAAGCGTCGCTGCAGGTGCAAACCGATGCCATGCGCGAACAAGTCAAACGCCTGATGACGATCATCAACGACCTGCCCTCTGTCACCGACCGGGTGCGCGGTGCAGGCATCCTCAAGCCTGAACACGCCAAAGCGCTGGGTTGCCTGGGCTATGTTGGTCGCGCCTCTGGCCACAGTGTCGACGTGCGCCGTGATGCCCCGTATGCGCCCTACGACCGCCTCGAGGTGAAGGTTCCGCTGCACCATTACGGTGATGTCAATGCACGCGCCCGGGTTCGACTGGAAGAAATGGCCGAATCGTTCGAACTGATGGAATCACTGCTGGACGATCTGCCTGCCGGGGATTGTGGTGTGCCTTGGAAAGCGCCTCTTGCTGAGGCCGAGGGGCTGGGGCTGATTGAAGGCTGGCGCGGTGAAATCCTGACGTACGTGCGCTTCGGTGCAGATGCCCGAGTGGCCTGCTTCTTCCCGCGTGACCCGTCGTGGACGACCTGGCCGGCGCTGGAGCTGCTGATCCACGACAACATCGTGCCGGACTTTCCTGTCTGCAACAAATCCGTCAATGGCTCTTACTCTGGAGCAGACCTGTAAACCATGCTGCGCATCCTTGGAAAAATTCAACGTATCGGCATCCTGACCGAGGCGATACCTGATTCAGACGAACCCGCATTGACCGAGGTGGGCGAGCAACTGCGCCAGCATATTGGCGCGCGCTTTAACGGCAGCCTGGCGATCCGCGAGGTGGATGCCGGGTCGTGCAACGGCTGCGAGCTGGAAATCCAGATGCTGGGAAACCCCTACTACAGCATCGAGCGCTTTGGCGTGCACTTTGTCGCCAGCCCGCGCTTTGCCGACATGCTGCTGGTGACTGGCCCGGTGTCGCGCCACATGGAAGAAGCGCTGCGCCGTACCTACGCCGCCACGCCCGAGCCGCGGCTGGTGATCGCGGTGGGCGACTGTGGCGCCTGTGGCGGTGAATTTGGCACCAGCTACGCCAGCTGCGGCGCGGTGGCTAACGTCATCCCGGTCGACGCGGTCATTCCCGGCTGCCCGCCGACGCCGCTGGCGCTGATGCGCGGCATCATCGAGGCGATCCGGTTGCGGTAAGTACCACCCGTTAACGCACCGCTAAAATACCTAGGAAAGGTTTAACCCATGAATATTTTTCACCGCCCCTACTACACCTCGGAAGCCACGCTGTTTCTTGACGGACTGCGCGCCAAAGACCCCAAAGTCGAACGCGGCCAACAGCTCGGACGCAGCCTGCTGTGGGACAAGTCGGTCGACCGTGACGCCTGGCGCGAGTTTCGGGCGGCGCAGGTGCCGCAGCAGCCCTACGTTTACCAGACCCACGGTAAATAATTGCTTTTTTTGCCTCTAGCCCCCGTTCTACAAGCGCTACCAGCTATTTTTAAAATAGCA
>PFKL01000236.1 GCA_002784245.1 Comamonadaceae bacterium CG_4_10_14_3_um_filter_60_75 | reverse complement strand
CCGGTGTACTGGCTGCTCTCCAGACGAATGTCGGCATCGTACTCGCCGCGCAGGCGGTGCTGCACTACTTCAAACTGCAATTGCCCCACGGCACCCAGCAGCATGTTGCCGCCCATCTCGGGCCTGAAGACCTGGATGGCGCCTTCTTCGCCGAGTTGCGCCAGGCCTTGTTGCAGCTGCTTGGTGCGCAGCGGGTTGCGCAAAATCACGGTGTTGAACATTTCGGGGGCAAAAAACGGCAAGCCGGTGAACAGCAGATTCACCGAGCCGTCGGTGATGGTGTCGCCCAACTGCACGCCGCCGTGGGTGGTAAAGCCGACGATGTCACCCGCGTAGGCTTCTTCCACCGCCTCACGGCGCTGGCTCATGAAGGTCACTACGCTGGTCGGGCGCAGCTCTTTGCCGGTGCGCATCACCTTGAGCTTCATGCCAGGCGTGTATTTGCCGCTGGCAATGCGCACAAAGGCAATGCGGTCGCGGTGGTTGGCGTCCATGTTGGCCTGCACCTTGAACACCACGCCTGAAAACGCATCGTCTTCGGGTTGTACTTGCTTCTCGACCGGCTGTTTGTTGACGACAAAGCTGCTGGTACGTGGACCAGGCGAGGGCGCCAGATCGACCAGTGCGTCGAGCACCTCCATGACACCAAAGTTGTTCACGCCCGAGCCAAAAAACACCGGGGTTTGTTTGCCCGCCAGAAAAGTCTCGCGGTCGAAGGTGGGCGACGCGCCGGTGGCCAGCTCCATGCTTTCCAGTGCGGTCACCCAGTCGTGGCCAAAGCGCGCGGCCAGTGCCTCGGGGTGCGCCAGTGGCACGGTCTCAAAGTCTTGCGGGCGGCGTTCACTGCCCGATTCAAACACCGTCATGGCCTGCGTGCGCAGGTTGATGATGCCGCCAAAATGCTTGCCTTGCCCAACCGGCCAGGTCATCGGCACGCAGGGCATGCCCAGTTCGCGCTCCACCTCGTCCAGAATGTCCAGCGGGTCACGCACCTCGCGGTCCATCTTGTTGACGAAGGTGATGATCGGCGTGTCGCGCTGGCGGCAGACTTCGATCAGGCGGCGGGTTTGTGACTCGACCCCGTTGGCCGCGTCGATCACCATCAGCGCCGAGTCCACGGCGGTCAGCACGCGGTAGGTGTCCTCGGAAAAATCTTTGTGGCCGGGGGTGTCGAGCAGATTGATGACGTGGTCGCGGTAGACCATCTGCATCACCGAGCTGGCCACCGAGATGCCGCGTTGCTTTTCAATCTCCATCCAGTCAGATGTGGCGTGGCGGCTGGCCTTGCGGCCTTTGACGGCACCGGCAATCTGGATCGCGCCCGAGAACAGCAACAGTTTTTCAGTCAGCGTGGTTTTACCGGCGTCAGGGTGGGAAATGATGGCAAAGGTGCGGCGGCGGCGGGTTTCAAAGGCGTAGGTCACGGGGTTTTCTCGGGTCAAAGGCGCGTTAGGGATGGCGCTGGCAGCGTTGCAGCATGGAAAACTGCTGGAGTGGCTGATTTTAAAGGGGTCACACATGTCTGCTGCATGGCGATGGCGGTGCAATGCAGGTGTTGCGGGCGACATGCCAGGGCGAGGGTTGCATCACGGGCTTTGATGAATCAGCCGGGCGACGCGCTTTGCTACGTGTCCCCCGCCCGCTGCGCGGGCTCCGCCTTGACCTCCGCAAAGCGCATCACCCGACTGATTCGTCGCGGTTGTGGGCAGGCTGGCAGGGAAATGCAGAGCCAGCTTGGTCAGAAATGGGGGCCTAGTCGCTGTGCCGGGTTTGAAATGAAGACTGGGTTATCAGATGCCACACCAGTTTGAATCACGCTCATGAAGACGGATACGCAAGGAAATGGTGCTAAATTGGTGTCGTTTCAGCTGACCGAACGATCTGACATCATGGCCATCATCACTATCCCCACCCAACCGTTTGCAGGTCAACGCCCCGGCACTTCCGGCCTGCGCAAAAAAGTCACGGTTTTTCAGCAGCCGCGTTACCTGGAAAACTTTGTCCAAGCCCTATGCGACGTGCTTAACGGCCCGGATGCCAACGGTCATCCTGGTCGGTTGTTACACGGTCAAACGCTGGTGCTGGGTGGTGACGGGCGCTTTCACAATCGCGCTGCGGTGCAAACCATTTTGAAGCTGGCGGCGGCCAATGGTGTCGCAAGGGTGCTGTTGGGGCAGGGCGGCATTCTGTCCACGCCGGCGGCCAGCGCGGTCATCCGACGGCATCAGACCTTTGGCGGCATCATCCTGTCGGCCAGCCACAACCCTGGCGGGCCGTACGGCGATTTTGGTATCAAGTACAACGCCGGCAACGGTGGTCCGGCCAACGAGACACTGACCGAAGCGGTCTATGCCCGCACTCAGGTGCTGACGCAACTGTGCATCAGCGATGCTGCAGATATTGATATTGACACGCTGGGCATGCAGCAACTCGAGCAGATGCAGGTGCAGGTGATTGACCCGGTGGCGGATTACGCGGCGGTGATGCGCAGCCTGTTTGACTTTGACCTCTTGCGTGGCATGTTCAAAAAAGGCTTCACCCTGCGTGTGGACGCCATGAACGCCGTTGGTGGCCCTTACGCCCGTGCCATTCTTGAGGCCGAACTGGGCGCGCCTGCCGGGACGGTGGTCAACGCGGTGCCGCTGCAAGACTTTGGCGACCTTCACCCCGACCCCAACCCGGTTAACGCCGAAGACCTGATCGCCCACATGGCGGCATCTGACGCACCTGACTTCGGCGCCGCGATGGACGGCGATGCCGACCGCAACATGGTGGTCGGGCGCCACTTTGTGGTGTCGCCATCTGACAGTCTGGCGGTGATGACGGCGCATGCGAGATTGATCCCGGGCTACCGCAGTGGGCTACTCGGCGTGGCGCGTTCAATGCCGACGTCAGCTGCGGTCGACCGCGTCGCCAAAGCGTTGAACCTGTCTTGTTTTGAAACACCGACCGGCTGGAAGTTTTTTGGCAACCTGCTCGACGCCGGGCGCGTCACGCTGTGCGGCGAAGAAAGCTACGGCACCGGCTCAAGCCATGTGCGTGAAAAAGACGGCCTCTGGGCCATTCTGTTCTGGCTGAGTTTGCAGGGTGCCACCGGCAAATCGGTTGAAACCCTGGTGCGCGAGCATTGGCAAACTTATGGTCGCAACTATTACACCCGGCATGACTACGAGGGCATTGCGGTGGATGTGGCCAATACGCTGATGGCCGATTTGCGTGTCGCCTTGCCCGCTTTGCCAGGCCGGGTGTTTGGCCAACGTACCGTCAGCCTGGCCGATGATTTTGCTTACGTCGATCCGGTCGATGGATCGGTGTCCAAAAATCAGGGCATCCGGTTGCTGTTTGACGACGGCGCACGGGTGATCTTCAGACTGTCGGGTACGGGCACCGAGGGTGCGACCTTGCGCCTCTACCTGGAACGCTACGTGGCCGATCCGGCGCGACAGAACGAACCGGTGCAGCTTGCGCTGGCAGACCTGGCCGCCATCGCCGAACAAGTGGCTGGCATTCGGGTTCGCACCGGCATGGCAGGCCCCAGCGTGGCGACCTAGAAGAATGCCTGCAAAACCAATATTTTCAGGAGCAAACCATGTTTGAAGCAGTTGAAAAAGTTCCCACCACGCATCAGTTGGTGCGCCACACCGTCGCGCTGGTGCTCGCCGGTGGCCGCGGTAGCCGCCTCAAGCAGCTCACCGATACCCGCGCCAAGCCGGCGGTGTACTTTGGCGGCAAGTTCCGGATCATTGACTTTGCCTTGTCCAACTGCCTCAACTCGGGCATTCGGCGCATGGCGGTGGTCACACAGTACAAGTCGCACTCTTTGATGCGCCACATGCAGCGCGGCTGGAGTTTCCTGCGTGCCGAGCTCAATGAAATGGTCGACCTGCTGCCTGCCCAGCAGCGCGTGGGTGAGGAGCACTGGTACCGTGGTACAGCTGACGCCATCTTCCAGAACCTGGACATCATCCGATCGAGCAAGCCCGAGTACATCGTCATCCTGGCCGGGGACCATGTCTACAAAATGGACTACTCGATCATGCTCAAAGACCATGTCACCCAAGGCGCTGGTTGCACCGTGGGCTGCATTGAAGTGCCACGCGCTGAGGCCAGTGCCTTTGGCGTGATGGCGGTTGACGATCGGCGTCAGATCACCGCTTTCATTGAAAAGCCAGCCAATCCACCGGCCATGCCGGGTAATGACGCGGTGTCGCTGGCCAGCATGGGTATTTACGTGTTCAACGCCGATTACCTCTACCAACTGCTTGAAGAGGATCTGGCCAACCCCGAGTCGGAGCACGACTTTGGCAAGAACGTCATTCCGCGCGCCGTCGCCGATGGTCGGGCGCTGGCGCATCCGTTTGGTCTGTCATGCGTAGCCCGAGTCAAACGGGGTGCGCCTTACTGGCGCGATGTGGGCACGATTGACGCCTTCTGGTCGGCCAATCTTGACCTGGCTTCTACAGTGCCCGAGCTCGACATTTACGACACCGAATGGCCGATCTGGACCTACCAACGCCAGCTGCCACCAGCCAAATTTGTGCCCGACTTTGACGGCAACAACGGTGTCTACGTCAACACTGTGGTGTCAGGCGGCTGCATTGTGTCGGGCTCTTACGTGGCGCATGCGGTGTTGTTTTCGGAGGTACGAGTGCATTCGAAATGTCGCATTGAAGAAGCGGTGGTGCTGCCTGACGTTACCATCCACCGCAATTGCCGCCTGCGTAAGGTGGTGATTGACAGGGGCTGTGTGATCCCCGAAGGCCTGGTGGTGGGTGACGACCCGGTGCTGGACGCGAAGCGCTTTGAGCGTACCGAAGACGGTGTGGTGTTGATCACCCGAGCCATGTTGGCCAAACTGTAAACCGAAAGACTGTTGATGAATGTTCTGCAAGTCAGTGCGGAGATATTTCCGTTGCTCAAAACTGGTGGCCTGGCTGACGTGGCTGGTGCGCTACCCCAGGCGTTGAACGCCGCAGGCTGTGCTGTGCGGGTGCTGCTGCCGGGGTTTGCGCCGATTCTGGCCGACCTGCAAGACGAGCAGGCGCCCGCGCATCTGGTGGCGCCTTGGGGTGAGTCGGTCGCGTTGCGGCAGGGTCGCCTGAACAGTCTGAATTTACAGGCATACGTCATCGACGTGCCGCATTTGTATGGCCGCGAAGGCACGCCTTATGAGGACGAGCAGCGTCAGCCGTTTACCGACAACGACCGTCGCTTTGCGCTGCTGGGTTGGGTCGCCGCGCGGCTGGCCGCCGGGCTGGATGCGCATTGGCAGCCGCAGGTGGTGCACAGCCACGACTGGCACGCTGCGCTCACGGGTGCCTACATGGCATTTCTGCCGCCGCAGCGCGACCGGGTGGCCAGTGTCTACACGGTGCACAACCTGGCCTACCAGGGCTTGTTTGCGCCGCGGCACTTCTTTGAGCTGGGGCTGCCGGCTGCGGCGTTTTCTGTTGATGGGCTGGAGTTTCACGGCCAGCTGTCGTTCATGAAGGCCGGCCTGTTTTATGCCGACCACATCACCACTGTCAGCCCGACCTATGCGCGTGAAATCCAGACGTCTGAACAAGGCTGCGGTCTGGATGGCTTGCTGCGCACGCGGGCCCATGATCTCACCGGCATTCTCAACGGCGTTGATGAAACCGTGTGGGACCCGGCCCGTGATATGGTGATTCCTGAGCGCTTTGACGCCGTCAAGCCCGCAGGCAAGGTGGTATGCAAAGCGGCCCTGCAACAGCAGCTGGGGCTGACGGTACAAACGCAGGCGCCGCTGTTTGGTGTTGTCAGCCGTCTGACCGAACAAAAAGGACTGCATCTGCTGCTCGGGGTGATTGACGATTTGTTGGCGCGTGGCGGGCAGCTGGTGGTGCTGGGCACCGGCGAGGCGGCGCTGGAAGCGGCGTTTTTGCAGTGCGCGCGCGCGCACCCGGAGGCGATTTCGGTGCGTATCGGCTACGACGAACCCTACGCACACCAGATATTTGCTGCGTCGGACGTGACGCTGGTGCCCTCGCGTTTTGAACCCTGTGGCCTGACGCAGATGTACGGCTTGAAATACGGCAGCTTGCCATTGGTGCACCGGGTCGGTGGCCTGGCCGACACGGTGGTCGATTGCGCCCTGGAAAACCTGGCTGATGGCAGTGCCAATGGCTTTGTCTTCAACCGCTTTGACGTGCCGGACATGGCGCGCGCTGTGGCGCGCTCTTTTGCCTTGTACGCTGACTCCCGGCAGTGGCGCAAGGTCAGTACCCGGGCGATGCGCCAGCGCCTGGGCTGGGACCGGGCGGCACAAGACTATCTGGCGTTGTACCGACGTCTGTGCCACTGACATGACCACCAGTTTGCTCTCCCAACGCAGCGCTGGTGTGGTGCTGCACCCCACGTCCTTGCCTGGGCCGCACGGCAGCGGCGACCTGGGGCCCAATGCGTATTACTTTGTTGACTGGTTGCATAGCGCCGGTCAACGCCTGTGGCAAACCTTGCCACTGGGGCCGGTTGGGCCGGGCTACTCACCCTACATGGGTAGTTCGGCTTTTGCTGGCAACCCACTGCTTGTGGCGTTGGAGCCGCTGATGGCGAGGGGCTGGCTTTCTGACGCTGGTGTTATGGCCGACTTTGACCCGTTGCGCGTTGATTTTCAGCGTGTGCTGCCGTGGCGCATGGCGCGCTTGCGTGAAGCGTTTGCCGGTTTTACCGCGCAGGCGACAGGTCAGGAGCGGCAGGCACTGGCCGACTGGGCTGCGACGCAGCAACACTGGCTGGATGACTACGCGCTGTTCATGGCGCTTGATCAGGCCCACGCACCAGCACTGTGGCCGCAGTGGCCTCCGACTTTGGCGCAACGGGATGCAGCGGCGCTGGCGGCGGCGCGTAATTTGCACACGGCAGAGTTTGCGTTCTGGACCTTTGTGCAGTGGCAGTTTGATGTGCAGTGGCAGGCACTCAAAACCTACGCCAGCGGCAAGGGCGTTCGGCTGGTGGGCGACCTGCCGATTTTTGTTGCGCACCACAGCGCCGACTGCTGGGCCCGGCCTGACTTGTATTGGCTTGACACGCAGGGCCAGCCCAGCGTGGTGGCGGGGGTACCCCCCGATTTTTTCTCGGCCACCGGACAGCGCTGGGGTAACCCGCTGTACAACTGGGACGCCATGAAGCGGGATGGCTACGCCTGGTGGGTGGCGCGTGTCAAGCGCCAGCTCGCTCTGGCCGATGTCATCCGCATCGACCACTTTCGCGGTTTTGTTGATTATTGGGAAATTCCGGCAGACGAGCCAACGGCGGTCAAAGGGCGCTGGCAGACCGGGCCGGGCAAGGCCTTGTTTGCTGCGTTGACGCAGGCACTGGGTCAACTGCCGATCATTGCGGAAGATTTGGGAATCATCACGCCCGAGGTGCTGACGTTGCGCGAAGCAACGGGTTTTCCTGGCATGCGGGTGCTTGAATTCGCTTTTTCAGGTGACGCCGGGCATCCTTTCCTGCCGCACAACTTTGCACCCAATACGGCGGTTTATACCGGTACCCATGACAACGACACGGCTCTGGGCTGGTGGGCTGGCTGCAATGCGCATGAGCGCGCGCTGGCGCTGCAGTATCTGGGCTCGGATGGCACCGACATGCATTGGGCGCTGATCCGCGCTGCCTGGCTGTCGGTGGCCCGGCTGGCGCTGTGCCAGTTTCAGGATGTGCTGGGGCTTGACGGCAGTCACCGCATGAACACGCCTGGCACCATGGGCTGCTGGACCTGGCGTTTTTCCTGGGACTGGGTTGGCCCGCAAGCCGCAGGTCATCTGGGCAAGCTGACGGCGGTCAGCGGACGAGGGCGGTTTGACTTGCTGGGCTTGTGAGTCGACTTTTCCCCAGCCGCCAAACCGCATGGCGGTTGCTGAAATGACGCAGTTACATCCGTTGTCGGAGTGAAATCTGCTTGAACAGCACCAGGCTGTACGCCTGGACGTCGACCGACGCGCCCCAGGTCAAGGCGCTGTCGACCCACCCCCGCGGGTGATGGGTATCGAGCAGCGCTTGCCACGCGCCTGGTGGCAACACAAAGGGCTGCGCTTGGGCGTTGTTGTTGATCAGAACCATCAGCGGTGCCGTGGTGCCGCCCGGTCTGCCGATCAGGCAGGCCAGCGCATGGACATTGGCAGCGTGCCATTGTTCGCCTTGCAACACGCTACCGTTGGCGTTGTACCAGGATAGGTCGTAAATGCCGTCCACATCGGCCACACCGCTGTACCAGGTGTTGGCAAAGGGGTGCAGTTGCCGACGCAGCGCAATCACGAGGCTAGTAAAGGCCAGCAAGTCCTGATCGGCCTGCGCCCAGTCGATCCAGGTGGTGGCGTTGTCCTGACAATAGGGGTTGTTGTTGCCGTCCTGACTGTGGCTGATTTCATCACCCGCGTGCAGCATCGGTGTCCCCTGGGCGAGCAGCGTGGTGGCCAGCAGGGCGCGCTGCAACTTACTGCGCAGGGACTGGATGGCCGGGTCGCTGCTTGGGCCTTCGACACCGCAGTTGAAACTGTTGTTGTGGCTATGGCCGTCCTGGTTGGTTTCGCCATTGGCCTCGTTGTGCTTGTGCTGGTAGCTCACCAGATCGCACAGCGTGAAGCCGTCATGCGACACCACGTAGTTGATTGACTTGGCCGGTGGGCGCTTGCGGCGCTGGTAGACGTCTGATGACGCACACAGGCGCATGGCAAATTCGCCGCGACTGGCCGCCTCATTGGTGTTGGCGGCGCCTTGCAGCCAGAAGCGGCGCATGCCGTCGCGGAACTTGTCGTTCCACTCGTACCAGCCGCGCGGGAAACTGCCCACTTGGTAGCCACCGGGGCCAATGTCCCAGGGTTCGGCAATGAGCTTGACGCGTGACAGCACCGGGTCTTGCGCAATGGCGGCAAAAAAAGCGCTTTGCGGGTCGAAACCGCTGTCGGTGCGCCCGAGCACCGGAGCCAGGTCAAAACGAAAGCCGTCGACGTGCATGTCGGCGGCCCAATAGCGCAGGCTGTCCATCACCATTTGCAGCACCCGCGGGTGACTGAGGTTGAGTGTGTTGCCGCAGCCGCTGAAGTTTTCGTTCTGGCTCGGGTCGGACGGCTTGAGTCGGTAATAGCTGGCGTTATCGAGCCCGCGAAAACTCAAAGTTGGGCCCATGTGGTCCGCCTCTGCGGTGTGGTTGTAAACCACGTCCAGGATCACCTCGAGCCCGGCAGCGTGCAGACGGCGCACCATGCGGCGAAACTCGTCGCGGGGTGAGCTTGTTGCTACCTTGCTGACGTAGCGCCGGTCAGGGCAAAAGAAACCAATCGTGTTGTAGTTCCAGTAATTGGTGAGCCCAAGTTTGACAAGCCGCTCTTCCGACAGACCATAGTGCACCGGCAGCAGGGTCAGCGTGGTGATGCCCAATCGTTTGAAATAGTCGATCGACGACGCGTGCGCCAATGCAGCGAAGCTGCCGCGCAGCTCGGGGGGAACCATCAGCTGCAATTTTGAGAACCCCTTGACGTGGCATTCATAGAGGACGGTGTCGAGCATGCTCACCTGCGGTGACTTATCGCCGTGCCAATCAAATTCGTCGTGTACCACGCGTGCCTTGAGCGCCAGTGCGGC
>PFKL01000193.1 GCA_002784245.1 Comamonadaceae bacterium CG_4_10_14_3_um_filter_60_75 | reverse complement strand
CACCGACACGAAGTCGCCGACCTGGACTTCGATTTCACCCTGATCGTTTTTGAATTCTTCCAGCGGCACGTAGGCCTCAGACTTGAGGCCGGCGTTGACGACGACAAAACTGTGGTCGATGCGGACAACCTCGGCGGTGATGACTTCACCGGGGCGCATTTCGGTGCGTTGCAAAGATTCTTCAAACAGGGCGGCAAAAGATTCAGACATGTTGTAGTGCGGTTTGAGCCGCAGGTTAAATCACGGTTTGACCCGTGGGGTTACGTTTTTGTGAGCCTCACCCGAAGCGCACCATTGCGATGCAGGAAGTCAGGTGAGGGCCGGCTTTGAGGCAGTGATGCCTCAGGTTTTGCCTTGCCACCAGTTGAGCACCTGGGTTAGCGATTCTTCAATCGATAAATCAGAGTTGTCCAGCAGCAAGGCGTCTGGCGCAGGCTGCAAAGGCGAGGCACTGCGGGAGGTGTCCCGCGCGTCGCGCGCTTGCAGGTCTGCGCAAAGAGCAGCGAGTGTAGTTGAAATCCCCTTTGAAATCAACTGTTTGTGGCGTCTTTGTGCACGTTTTTCGGCGCTGGCGGTCAAAAATACCTTGAGCGGCGCGTCCGGGAAGATCACCGTGCCCATGTCGCGGCCGTCGGCGACCAGCCCAGGCAGCTGGCGAAAACTGTGTTGCAGGTCGACCAGCGCGGCGCGCACCGCTGGCAGTGCCGAGATGCGCGAGGCGTTCATGCCGACGTCTTCGCTGCGGATGGCCTCAGTGATGTCTTCGCCGCCCAGCAGGACCCGGTCGCCGTCAAACGCAATGGGTAGCTCTTGTGCCAGGCGGGCAAGGGCCGCCGCACCGCTGGTGTCCAGCGGTAGCTGTGCGCGCGCCGCGGCCAAGGCGGTGATGCGGTAGAGCGCGCCCGAGTCCAGCAGGTGGTAACCCAGCTGTTGGGCCACCCGTGCGGCCAGCGTTCCCTTGCCCGAGGCGGTAGGGCCGTCGATGCAGAGCACCGGGATGTTGGCGGCGCTTGTTTGAACCACAGAAAACAGCGCTTCAAAATAATCAGGAAAGGTCTTGGCCACACACTGCGGGTCTTCAATGCGCACGACGCGCTGTGCCGGGTTGAACGCCGCGAGCGAAAAACACATCGCCATGCGATGGTCGTCGTAGGTGTGGATGCTGGCTGTTTTCCAATTCGACACGCTGGCCGGTGGCGTGATCTGGATGAAGTCTGCGCCTTCAGTCACCGTGGCGCCGAGCTTGCGCAATTCGCATGCCATGGCAGCAATGCGGTCGGTTTCCTTGACGCGCCAGCTGGCAATGTTGCGCAGCGTGCTGGTACCGTCCGCGTACAAGGCCATCACCGCCAGCGTCATGGCCGCATCAGGGATGTGGTTGCAGTCCAGGTCAATCGCCTTGAGCGGCCAGGCACCTTGGGAAACTGTGAGCCAGTTGGCGCCGCTGGTGACCTGCGCGCCCATAGCTTGCGCCGCTTCGACAAAGCGGATGTCGCCCTGGATAGAGGCCGCGCCCACGCCCAATATCTTGACGCTTTTATTGTCACTAGCCCTTGCTGCAATTGCGCCAGCAGCTATGAAATAACTAGCTGATGAGGCGTCAGCCTCGACATGAATTTCGCCCGGCGTGGTCAGCTGGCTGCGCGCAGGCACAGTAAAGCGTTGCCAGCCGTCACGCTGCACCCGCACGCCAAAACGCGCCAGCAGCTTGAGCGTGATCTCAATGTAGGGGCGCGAAATCAGTTCACCGACCACGTCGATCACGACATCTTGCACGGCCACCAGCGGCAGCGCCATCAGCAGCGCGGTCAGGAACTGGCTCGACACGTCGCCACGCACCTGGATCGGGGCGGCGAGCGCGAGCTGTGGCTGGCCAATGCGCAGCGGCGGAAAACCGGGCTTTTCGAGGTAATCGATCCGGCAACCGAGTTGCCTGAGCGCGTCGACCAGATCGCCGATCGGACGCTCGTGCATGCGCGGCACGCCACGCAGCGCAAAGTCACCGCCGAGTACGGCCAGCGCGGCGGTCAGCGGGCGAATGGCGGTACCGGCGTTGCCCATGAACAGCTGCGCCTGCGCCACCGGTAGTTTGCCAGCCAGACCGTCGATGGTGACGGCCGCGCCGCTTTGTTCAACCTTGCAACCCAAGGCGCGCAGGGCGCCGAGCATGACGCGGGTGTCGTCCGAGTCCAGCAAGTCATGTACCGTGGTCTGGCCCCGACACAGCGCGGCCAACAGCAAGACGCGGTTGGAAATGCTCTTGGATCCTGGCAGGGTAACGCTGCCGTTGGCCGCCTGCAGTGGCGGCAGGTCGAGAAATTCGGTGGCAAACATGGTCAGGAAATTTCGGTCATACGCCAGTGCGCGCGGGTGCTGCTGGCCTGGGTGATGAGCGCTTCCAGCGTGCGCTGGTCTTGCGCCTGCATGGCCGTCTCAAACAGCTGCAACTGGTCACGCAACAACTGGCATTGCGCCAGCACCTCGGCGCCGTTGGACATGAAAATGTCGCGCCAGACTTGTGGGTCACCGGCAGCGATGCGCGTACTGTCGCGAAAACCGGGCCCCGCCAAAGACAAAAAGTTTTGTCCGCTGGACTGGCCGCCCACGGTGTTCATCAGGGCAAACGCCAATAGATGCGGCAGATGGCTGACGGCAGCAAACGTCGTGTCGTGGGCCTGCGGCGTCATGTAAACCACCTTGCTGCCAATGGCGCGCCAAACGTCTTCCGCACGGCGAATCTGCTCAGCCTGCGTCGCCGCGGTGGGGGTGAGGATGACCTGTCGTCTGGCGTACAGATCGGCGTCGGCGTTTTCCACGCCAGCGCGCTCCTTGCCGGCGATGGGATGCGCAGGAACGAAAGAGCCGACCCGTTCCCGCAGGCCGTTCTGCGCCGCTTGCACCACGTCGTTTTTGGTCGAACCCACGTCCATGATCAGCGTTTGCGGCGTGACCATATGCCGGATTGATTTGAATGTGGCTTCGGACGAGGCCACCGGTACCGCGACCAGCACGATGTCAGCGCCCGAGACCGCCAGCAGCGCCGACGGCGCTTCGACGTCGATGACGCCAAGCGCACGCGCCCGTTCGGTGGTAGAGGGCGACTTGCTGTAGCCGACCACGCGCTGCACCAGGCCGGCTTTCTTCAAGGCCAACGCGAACGAGCCGCCCATCAGGCCGCAACCGATCAAACCGAGTTGTTCAAACATGGCGTGTTACTCCGTTACCGGGTAAGTGCCCAGCACTTTGTAGAACGCGCACAGGTTGCGCAGTTCGTCCAGCGCCGCGGCCACGTTGGTCTGCGACGGATGCCCTTGCAGGTCGATGTAAAAGTAGTATTCCCACTGGCCCGAGCGTGCCGGGCGGGATTCAAAGCGCGTCATGGACACGCCGTGTTTTTTCAGCGGTACCAGCAGGTCATGCACCGCACCGGGCCGGTTGGTGACCGACACGATCAGGCTGGTGCAGTCGTTGCCGGTGGCCGCGGGTGCGGCCATGATGCCAGGCAGGCAGATCACCGCAAACCGCGTGCGGTTGAAGGCGTCGTCCTGGATCGCATAGGACGCCACATGCAGGCCGAATTCGCTGCCGGCACGTTCGCTGGCAATCGCCGCCCAAGCGGGGTTGGTCGCGGCCAGACGCGCACCTTCGGCGTTGCTGGGTGCGGCGCGCCGGTCGGCGTGCGGCAGATGCGTGGTGAGCCAGTCCTGGCACTGCGCCAGCGCTTGCGGATGGGCGTAAACGGCCTCGATGTCGTGCAGCGCGGGTTCCAGGCGCAGCAGGTTGTGGCGCACCAGAAAGCTGGTTTCGCCAATGATGTGCAGCGGCGAATTGAGCAGCAGGTCGAGCGAACGCGAGATCACGCCCTCGGATGAATTCTCAATCGGCACCACGCCGAATTCGGCGCTGCCCGCTGCCGTGGCGCGAAACACTTCGTCAATGCTGACGCACAGGATGCGCGCCATGCTGCCGCCAAAAAACTGGATCGCCGCTTGCTCGCTGAAGGTGCCGGCTGGGCCGAGAAAAGCCACGCGTTGCGGCGCTTCCAGCGCTCGACAGGCCGACATGATCTCGCGCCAGATGATGGCCACGCTGTGCTGTTTGAGCGGGCCCGGGTTGAGCGCCTGCAGGTTGGCGATCACCTGGTTTTCGCGGTCGGGGCGAAACACCGGTGAGCCGTCGACTTTCTTGACCTCGCCGACCGCATGCGCCAGCGTTGCACGTTGGTTCAACAGGGTGATCAGTTCGCGGTCAACAGCGTCGATCTGTTCACGCAGTTCAGGGAGTGTTTGGGCCATGGTGGTGTTTAACGTGGATGCGCAGGCCAGGTCGGCCGGGTTTCATGGCGCATGCTGGGTCTCGAATTCACGCAGGAAGTCCACCAGCGCTTGCACGCCTTCGAGCGGCATGGCGTTGTAGATGCTCGCGCGCATGCCGCCCACCGATTTGTGGCCTTTGAGCTGCAGCAAGCGGCGTTCACGCGCGCCACTCAAAAAGGCGTCGTTCAGGTTCTCGTCGCGCAGGTAAAACGGCACGTTCATGCGTGAGCGGCAATGCTTTTCGACCTTGTTGACATACAGTGTTGAGGTGTCGATGGCGTCGTAGAGCAGCCGGGCCTTGGCGATGTTGCGCGCCTCGATGGCCTGGATACCACCCTGGGCCTTGAGCCACTTGAACACCAGCCCGGCGACGTACATCGAGTACGTCGGTGGCGTGTTGAACATGGAGGCGTTGGCGGTGACCGTCTTATAGTTGAAAGCGCTGGGGCAGATGGGCAGCGCGCGCTCGAGCAAATCGTCACGCACCACCACCAGGGTCAGCCCGGCGGGGCCGAGGTTTTTTTGCGCGCCGCCAAAAGCCAGCCCGACGCGCGACCAGTCCAGCGGCCGCGAGGCGACGTGTGACGAAAAGTCAATCACCAGCGGTGCGTCACAGCCCAGACTGTGCAGGTCGGGCAGTGTGTGGTATTCAACGCCATTGATGGTCTCGTTGGAGCAGATGTGCACGTAGGCGGGCTTGGCGCTGAGCTGCCAGCTGGCGGGGTCGGGTAGCGTCGTGAAACCGCTGCTTTCTGTCGAGGCCGCAACGTTTGCTGTGCAATAACGCCGCGCTTCTTGTGCCGACTTCTGGCTCCAACTGCCGGTAACGACAAAGTCGGCAGTCTCGCCACGCGACAGGTTCAGCGGCACGATGGCGTTTTCGGCCAGGCCACCGCCTTGCATGAACAGCAGTTTGAAATGGGCCGGCACCGCCAACAGTTCACGCAAATCGGCTTCGGCTTCTTCGTAAATTTGGCCAAATTCCTTGCCGCGGTGGCTCATTTCCATGACACCCATGCCGCTGCCGTGCCAGTTGAGCATCTCGGCGGCGGCCTGCGTGAGCACCTCCTCGGGCATGGCGGCCGGGCCGGCAGAGAAGTTGTAGGGGCGGGTCATTTTTGAAATTTATAAGAAATAAGGCTCTAGCCCTTATGAATAAAGCGCAAGCAGCTATTGATTAGATAGTTTTTTTGGCCTGCCCTCAAGCTTCTGGTGCAGCGTTGTCGTCGGACTCGGATGCATCGGCTTCGTCGCCGGGGGGGATCGCATCGTTTTCGACGATGCGCTGCAGGCCACTGAGCGTTGAACCTGGGTCCAGGCTAATCAGCGTTACGCCCTGGGTGGCGCGGCCGAGTTCGCGGATCTCGCTCACCCGGGTGCGCACCAGAACGCCGGTGTCGGTGATCAGCATAATCTCGTCGTCGGCGTGCACCAGGGTGGCAGCGACGACCTTGCCGTTGCGCTCGGTCTGCTGGATGGCGATCATGCCCTTGGTGCCGCGGCCGTGGCGGGTGTATTCGGCGATGCTGGTGCGCTTGCCGTAGCCGTTTTCGGTGGCAGTGAGCACGCTTTGTGATTCGTCTTCGGCGACCAGCATGGCGATCACGCTTTGGCCTTCTTCGAGCATCATGCCGCGCACGCCGCGCGCCTGACGGCCCATCGGGCGCACGTCGTTTTCGTCAAAGCGCACCGCCTTGCCACCGTCAGAGAACAGCATCACGTCGTGCTGGCCGTCGGTCAGGGCGGCGCCAATCAGGTAGTCGCCGTCGTCCAGATCGACGGCGATGATGCCGGCCTTGCGTGGGTTGCTGAAATCGTCGAGTGCCGTCTTCTTGACCGTGCCCATGCTGGTGGCCATGAACACATAGTGATCTGCCGGAAAGGTGCGCATGGTGCCGGTGAGCGCCAGTACCACGGTGATTTTTTCACCCTCTTGCAGCGGAAACATGTTGACGATCGGGCGCCCGCGCGAGCCGCGCGAACCCTGCGGCACCTCCCAGACCTTGAGCCAGTACAGGCGGCCCCGGTTGGAAAAGCACAGGATGTAGTCGTGCGTGTTGGCGATAAAGAGTTGATCGACCCAGTCGTCTTCCTTGGTCGCGGTGGCCTGCTTGCCGCGCCCGCCGCGCTTTTGCGCCCGGTATTCGTTCAGAGGCTGGCTCTTGATGTAGCCGCTATGACTCAAGGTCACCACCATGTCGGTTGGGGTGATCAGGTCTTCGGTGGAGAGGTCAAACGACGAGTGCTCCACCAGCGAGCGGCGTGCGCCCAATTTGGTCTGGCCAAATTCGGTCTTGATGGCGGTGAGTTCATCGCCGATGATGACCGACACGCGCTCAGGGCGCGCCAGAATGTCGAGCAGGTTGTCAATGTCGGCCATGACTTCTTTGTATTCAGCAACGATCTTGTCTTGCTCCAGGCCGGTCAGGCGTTGCAAGCGCATTTGCAGGATTTCGCCGGCCTGGGTTTCGGACAGGCGGTACAGACCGTCTTTGCCCATGCCGTATTGCAGCTCAAGGTTGTCGGGGCGGTAGTCGTCGGCATTCACCACGCTGCCGTCGGCCTTGGCACGGGTCAGCATTTCACGCACCAGTTGGCTGTCCCAGGCGCGGGTCATCAACTCGGCCTTGGCCACTGGCGGCGTGGGCGACTCGCGGATGATGCGAATGAACTCGTCAATGTTGGCCAGCGCCACGGCCAGGCCTTCAAGCACGTGGCCGCGCTCGCGTGCCTTGCGCAGCTCAAACACGGTGCGCCGCGTGACCACTTCGCGGCGGTGGTTGATAAAGACTTCGATCAGGTCTTTGAGGTTGCACAACTTGGGCTGACCGTTGATCAAGGCCACCATGTTCATACCGAAGGTGTCTTGCAGTTGGGTCTGCTTGTACAGGTTGTTGAGCACCACTTCGGGGACTTCACCACGCTTGAGTTCGATCACCAAACGCATGCCGGATTTGTCGGACTCGTCCTGGATGTGGCTGATGCCTTCGATCTTCTTTTCGTGGACGAGTTCGGCCATGCGCTCTTGCAGCGTCTTCTTGTTGACCTGGTAAGGAATCTCGTCGACGATGATCGACTGGCGCTGGCCGCGGTCGATGTCTTCAAAATGGCATTTGGCGCGCATCACCACCCGGCCACGCCCGGTGCGGTAGCCATCGCGCACGCCTTCAATGCCGTAGATGATGCCCGCTGTGGGGAAGTCGGGCGCCGGGATGATGGCCATCAGTTCGTCGACGGTGGCGTCGGGGTGTTGCAGCAGGTGCAGGCAAGCGTCGACCACTTCATTGAGGTTGTGCGGCGGGATGTTGGTGGCCATGCCCACAGCGATACCGGCCGAGCCATTGACCAGCAGGTTGGGCAGGCGCGCGGGCAGCACCAGCGGCTCTTTTTCTGAGCCGTCGTAATTGGGGCCAAAGTCGACCGTTTCCTTGTCGATGTCGGCCAGCATCTCGTGGGCAATCTTGGCCAGGCGGATTTCGGTGTAACGCATCGCCGCGGCGCTGTCGCCGTCGACCGAGCCGAAGTTGCCCTGGCCGTCGACGAGCATATGGCGCAACGAAAAATCCTGCGCCATGCGCACGATGGTGTCGTACACCGCGCTGTCGCCGTGCGGGTGGTATTTACCGATCACATCCCCCACAATACGTGCGGATTTTTTATATGCCTTGTTCCAGTCGTTGCCCAATTCGTGCATGGCGAACAACACACGCCGGTGCACTGGTTTGAGTCCGTCACGGGCGTCGGGCAGGGCACGCCCCACAATCACGCTCATGGCGTAATCCAGATAGCTGCGGCGCATTTCCTCTGCCAGACTGGTGGGCAGGGTTTCTTTGGCGAATTGGGTCATTGGGGGGCTTGATATGAGGCAAGATCAGAAGTGAGCGTGCATTTTAAGCGGTCAGGATGTGGTGCAAAGGCAACGCACAAATCAAATAAAGACGACTGTTTTTCAGGGTTCGCGCTGTGTGTCCCAGCGCACAGTTGTGCATGTTGGTGTTGTGGCACAATGGTTTCAACGTCCAAATTCAATAGCGTTTTGGTCGTCCGTTTTATTCCCCGCCGCTTTGCTGCGGTCTTTTCCCTTAGGAGAATTATGAAAAAGTTGAACAAATTGTCGATCCTGATCGCCACCGCAGCTCTGGCCACCGCAGCAGGTGCCCAGTCGGTTGATAACTGGCGCGCTGCGGACGGTACCGTCTGGAAGAATGGCACCAATGAACTGTGCTGGCGTGATGCCAACTGGACCCCGGCGACCGCTGCGGTCGGTTGTGACGGTGCGATTGTTGCTCCGAAGCCCGCTCCCGTGGCTGCGCCGGCTCCCGCGCCAGCACCGGCGCCGGTAGCTGCGCCGGCACCTGCGCCGGCACCCGCACCGGTTGTCGCCCCTGCGGCACCTGCAAAAGTGACATACGCTGCCGACGCGTTCTTTGACTTTGACAAAGCCGTCCTCAAGCCCGAAGGCAAAGCCAAGTTGGACGACCTGGTAGGCAAGGTCAAGGACATCAACCTCGAAGTGATCATTGCTGTGGGTCACACCGACGCCACCGGTCCTGATGGTTACAACCAGAAACTGTCGGTCAAGCGTTCTGAAGCCGTCAAGGCTTACCTGGTGTCCAAGGGCATTGAAAAGAACCGCGTTTACACCGAAGGCAAGGGCGAAGCCCAGCCCGTGGCTGACAACAAGACCTCTGCTGGTCGTGCCAAGAACCGCCGCGTTGAAGTGGAAGTGGTCGGCACCCGCGCTAAATAATTAGCTGCTGCTCGCATTCAAAAAACCCGCCTCGGCGGGTTTTTTGTTTTGGGATTGGGCTTGTGGCGGTGGACGCGCTTGCCATAGGGCTTGCTCACGAATAAGCTGTGCATTTGGTCGTCGGATTTGGGATGCAATGCAAGGCGCAAAGCGTGCAGTGCAGCTGTGCTTCACAAGCGATTTCCAACGAGACAGTGCGCCCAAAGCTGGCGCGCGAAATGTGCATATTGTTTGTGAACAAGTCTTTAGCGCAAGATTGTTGTGAAAAGTGGCAGCGGCTATTAGGGATTACCCTAAAATAAGCGCGACTAAAAGCCTGTTTCATGCACGATGAATCTCCCAACCGATTAAGCGACTCGCTGGAGACGCTCAACGCCCGCATCGCGCGCTTGGCGATTGGTCTGGGCGTCGAACTGAGTGATCCGGCGACGTTGACAAGGCTGATGACAATGTCGCCTCGTCCGCCGGTGACGGTTGATCGTCGCATGGCTGCACCCGATGCGCGTGTGGCTACCAGCGCTGAGCGCCGTGCCTCGCACTTGTGGGAGGAGTTGCGTGGCTTGGTTACGTTGCGCTACCACGTTGAGACCCTGAGCGTGGCAGAAAACGGACTTGCCGCCACGCGCGAGATGATGGTGCAAGCGCATCAGCATCTGATGGATCAGGGCTTCAAAGCTGGCGCCGACGGTGTGACTGCACAGGTCTGGCAGGATTTAAACGCGTTACCTACAGAAAAGATGAAACATGAATGACCAGACAAGCAATGAATTGATTGAAAACCACGTTTTTGACGAGATCACCGTGGGCCAGTCGGCCCGCCTGCTGCGCGTTTTGACGCTGGAAGATATCCGGGCTTTTGCGGCAGTTTCCGGCGACACCAACCCGGCGCACATGGACCCGGAATACGCCAACGACACGTTGTTTCACGGCGTGATTGCCCACGGCATGTGGAGCGCCGCGCTGATTTCGGCGTTGCTTGGTACCGAGTTTCCAGGCCCGGGCACCATTTACCTGGACCAAGCGTTGCATTTTGCCAAGCCGGTGCGGGTCGGCGACACGTTGACAGTCACTGTCACCGTCACGATAAAAAATGCACAAGACCATAGCCTGGAGTTGGACTGCCAGGTGGTGAACCAGCGTGGCGCCTGTGTGCTCAGTGGCACCGCCCGGGTGCTGGCGCCAGTGACGAAAGTGCGTCTGCCCCGCGCGATAGCGCCGCGCATCCAGCTGTTTGACCCGCAGGCCCGGTTCAAACAGCTGCTGGCCATGGGTGACCAACTTGAGGCCGTGCGTTGCGCGGTGGTTCACCCTTGCGATGCGGGGTCACTCAGTGGTGCGATGGATTCGGCCCGCCATGGTTTGATTGTGCCGGTGCTGATTGGCCCCGAGGAGCGTATCCGCCACGTTGCTGCTGACGCGGGTATTGATCTCACCGGTGCCGAAATCATCGCCCAGCCGCACAGCCACGCTGCCGCAGAAGTCGCCGCCGAAATGGCTGCCACCGGTCAGGTCGAAATGCTGATGAAGGGCAGTCTGCATACCGACGAGTTGGTCCGCGCCGTACTGTCCAAGCCGCAGTTGCGCACCGGACGTCGCATGTCGCACGTGTTCCGCTTTGACGTGCCGCTGTACCACAAGCCACTGCTCATTACCGACGCTGCGCTCAATATTCGGCCCAGCCTGCAGGACAAGATCGACATCGTCCAGAATGCCATCGACTTTGCCCGTGTGATGGGCGTCAAGGTGCCCAAGGTGGCGATCCTGGCGGCGGTGGAAGTCGTCAACCCCAGCATGCCGTCAACGCTGGATGCTGCGGCGTTGTGCAAGATGGCCGACCGCGGCCAGATCACCGGGGGTGTGCTTGACGGCCCCTTGGCCTTTGACAACGCTATCTCGATGGCAGCGGCCGAGATCAAACACATCAGCTCACCCGTGGCAGGCCACGCCGACATCTTTCTGGTGCCTGACCTGGAGAGCGGCAACATGCTGGCCAAACAGCTTGAGTACCTGGCCGGGGCCAGCGGCTCGGGTTTGGTGCTGGGCGCGCGGGTGCCGATTGCGCTGACCAGCCGCGCTGAGGGGCCGTCAAACCGGGTGGCATCGGCTTTGCTGGGTTTGATGGTGGCGCACAATGCACGCCGCACCCACGCGCGTGTGGCCTGGTAGGGAGCAACATGTCTATTTTGTCTGTCAACGCGGGTTCGTCCTCGCTCAAGTTCTCGCTTTATCCACGCAAGGGCCGCGCCGTGGAGGCGCAAATTCTCAGCGGTAACATTGAAGGGCTGGAGCCCGATGGCGCGCCGGAAATGTCGTGGACCTACCGGGGCCAGACGCAACGGCAAACTCTGGTTGTCACGGGTAGCCATGTGTTTGACGCAGCGCTGGGCAGTCTGCGGGACTTGCTGTCGCAACTGCCCGGCGTGCCCAGGCTCTCGGCGGTCGCGCATCGGGTGGTGCATGGTGGTGCGTTGTACCGCGCCAGCGTTGTGGTGACCGACGCTGTGCTGGCGCAGTTGACGCAGTTTGAGTCGTTGGCGCCGCTGCACCAACCGCACAACCTGGCGGGCATTCGCGCGTTTCGCGATGCGTTTGCCGGGCTGGTGCAGGTGGCGTGCTTTGACACCGCATTTCATGCCAGTCTGCCCGAGGTGGATTACCGCTTTGCCTTGCCGCAGGCGCTTTATGACCAGGGGTTGCGCCGCTACGGCTTTCACGGTCTGTCGTACCAGTATGTGATGGCGACGCTGCAGCAGCATTGCCCGCGCGCCAATGCACGCGTGCTGATGGCGCATCTGGGCAACGGTGCCAGCCTGTGCGCCGCCACGCAGGGCAGGAGTTGCGCCACCACAATGGGTTTCTCGGCGCTGGACGGCTTGATGATGGGAACCCGAACGGGCTCGTTGGATGCCGGAGTATTGCTCTATTTGTTGGCGCAAGGATGGGACCATGACCGGTTGCAAAAGCTGCTCTACAAGCAAAGCGGTCTGCTGGGTGTTTCGGGCATCTCTGCTGACATGCGCCGTCTGCGGGCTGATGGCAGCGCCAAGGCGCGTCTGGCGATCGACGTCTTTACCTACCGTGTTGTGCGTGAGATCGGCGCGTTGACCGCGTGCATGCAGGGGCTGGACGTGCTGGCGTTCAGCGGTGGCATTGGCGAGCACGACGTCACTTTGCGCGGCGAAGTGGGCCAACGCCTGGCTTGGCTGGGCGTCACGATTGACCCGGCCCGCAACGCCAGTGCGACCGGTGACGCCATCATGTCGATTCATGGCGCCGACAGTCGGGTTGAGGTGTGGGTGGTGCCGACCGACGAAGGCGTTGTTGCCGCGCGTGAAGCGGCGCAGCTTGTCGACGGTTGATGCAGCGGTGATTGCAGGCCGCGCTTGAGCCGCGCTTTGCGATACTTGCGCCATGCAATTGCAAGACATTCTTTACTCGCAGGGCTTTGGCACACGTCGCGTGTGCGCTGGCCTGATCCAGCAGGGCTGGGTTGAAGTTTATGCTAAAAATAGCACTCAAACCCCCGTTAAATATGCGGACGTTGCTACTGAAATTGATGTAGCCGGGTTGCGTTTCAAGGTCCAGGGCGTGGACTGGCCTTACGCCGAAAAAGCCTACATCATGCTCAACAAGCCCACCGCTACCGAGTGCTCGCAAAAGCCGTCCACCTATCCCAGTATCTACACCTTGCTGCCCGCGCCGTTGCGCCAGCGGCCGCAAAAAGGCGCGGTGCAGGGCGTGCAGGCGGTCGGGCGACTTGACCAGGATACGACGGGGATGTTGCTGCTGACCGACGACGGCAAGTTCATTCACCGCATGAGCTCGCCGCGTCACCACGTGCCCAAGGTGTACGAGGTGATGGTCAAACATCCGCTGACCAACGCGCAAGTCATGCAGCTGCTTTCGGGCGTGGTGTTGGACGACGACACCAAGCCGGTGCGCGCTGC
Source organism: Comamonadaceae bacterium CG_4_10_14_3_um_filter_60_75 (assembly GCA_002784245.1). GTDB lineage: Bacteria > Pseudomonadota > Gammaproteobacteria > Burkholderiales > Burkholderiaceae_C > Rhodoferax. Next base: position 9,763 of record PFKL01000193.1, on the reverse strand, counting down.
CGCCTGCGATGCCGTGTCAGAACGTCATCTGCGCCTGACGCTGCTTGAGGGCAAGTACCACCAGGTCAAGCGCATGGTGGCCGCCGTCAGCAACCGGGTCGACGCGTTGCACCGCAGCCAGATCGGGGCCCTGCGTTTGCCCGACGATCTGCTGCCGGGCCAGTGGCGCTGGCTCAGCGCTGCCGACCTGGCGCTGATTGCTGCCTAAGGGCTACAGGGACTTCCCAAAAAATCAACAGGTTTTTTTTGCATTTTCTTGATAAGCGGTATTTCTTGCATCGACATCAACGAAAGCTGCACGTTCACAAATAACATGCACATTTGGCACGCCAGCTTTGGGCGCACTGCTTCGTTGCAAATCGCTTGTGCAGCAGAGCTGCACGGCACGCTTTGCGCCTTGCATTGCATCGCAAATCCGACGACCAAATGCACAGCTTGTTCATGAACAAGCCTTAAGTTACCGCCTGTAACCTTTGGTCGGCCTGGCGAAGCCCGGTTTACGTTGCCGTCGGGTATGCTTGGTTTCATGCAGCTGTTTTTTGATTCGTTCTGGCGTGCTTTGACCTACTGCTTTCGGTCCCGGGTGATCGTGTTGTCGCTCATGCCGCTGGTGTTGATGTTGGTCCTGGCTTTCGGACTGACGTATCTGTTTTGGCAACCGGCTTTGCAGGCGGTGCGCGAGGCGTTCGACGCATCGCTAATGCTGGGCTCGGTGGGTGGCTGGTTTCAAGCCATCGGCCTGACCGCCGTGACCGCTTTTCTGGCACCCCTGGCGTTGATTTTTGCGGTCACACCCATCATCGTGGTGCTGTCGCTCCTGGCGGTGGCGTTGCTGATGGCGCCCGCATTGACCGAGCTTGTGGCTTCGCGGCGCTTTGACGCGCTGGAGCGCAAGAATGGTGGCACTTTGCTGGGCAGTTTGAGCTGGTCCTTGTGGTCGACGGTATTGGCCCTGGTCGCGCTGGTGGTCTCTGTGCCCTTGTGGCTGGTGCCACCGTTGATTCTGGTTTTGCCGCCGCTGATCTGGGGCTGGCTCACTTACCGGGTGATGGCGTTTGACGCCTTGGCAGCGCACGCCAGCGTTGACGAACGCAAGCAAATTTTTCATCGGCACCGCATGGTGCTGCTGCTCATCGGTGTGGTGTGCGGCTTCATGGGGGCAGCGCCCAGTGTGATCTGGGCTTCTGGTGTGTTGTTCGCTGCGGCTTTTGTGGTGTTGATTCCGTTTGGCATCTGGCTTTACACGCTGGTCTTTGCGCTGTCGTCGTTGTGGTTTGCGCATTACTGCCTGGCGGCGTTGGCGGCGCTGCGCAACGAGCGCACCAACCGGACCGATCGCCGCACGCCGGTGGCGCCAGCGCAAACCGCAGACAGCGGCGCTTTGGCGGACGAACAGGCGCTAACATTGCCGTATGACGACCAACCCAAACCCGACTTCCACCCAGCACACTGATGCCAGCCCTCATTTTGGTCTGATCATCATTGGCGACGAAATCTTGTCCGGCAAGCGTGCCGATAAGCATTTGCCCAAAGTGATCGAACTACTCAAGGCGCGAGGCCTGCAGTTGACGTATGCCGAGTACGTGGGCGACCAGCCCGATCGCATCACCGCGGCCTTGCGGCGTGCGTTTGCCTCGGGTGATGTGGTCTTTTCGACTGGCGGCATCGGCGCCACGCCGGACGACCACACGCGCCAATGTGCGGCCAAAGCGCTCGGGGTTGAACTGCAACTGCATCCGCAAGCCAGGGCGCTGATTGAGCAGCGCATGCAAGACGTTGCGCTGGAGCAGGGCAAGACGTATGACGGCAACGCGCCAGACAACCTGCATCGGCTGAACATGGGCGTTTTTCCGCAGGGTGCCACGATCATTCCCAACCCCTACAACAAAATACCGGGCTTTAGCTGCGACAGAGTTCATTTCGTCCCTGGCTTTCCGGTGATGGCCTGGCCGATGATCGAATGGGTGCTCGACACCACCTACGCGGCTTATTTCACCACCGAGGCCTGGCAGGAGCGTTCGGTGATTGTGTTTGGAGCGATGGAAGCCACCTTGACGCCGCTGATGGAAAAGCTCGAGCGTGATTTTGTCGGTGTCAAGGTGTTTAGCTTGCCCAGCGTGGACCACCCGCAGTTTGGTCGCCATATCGAGCTAGGTGTCAAGGGCGCTCCGGGCTTGGTGGCGCCAGCCTACGCGGCGCTAATGGCGGGTTTGGCACCGTTCAATCTCAAACTTGGCCCAGAGTTGGTGCAAAAATGAAGCATTATTTTGGTGCATTGCTTGGTCGCACCAGCTTGATGCAGCAAATGGCGCGATGCCGGATCCGGCGTTCAAATTTCCCTTGACCCATGTAGCTCGTCTTAAACGGTAGAAATCAAGGCAAAATACCGACTTTGACGGATTCTGCCCGCAGGCGTCGGTCTGGCACAGAAACTGCATTCTTCTTAACAAGTCCTTTTCAACAACGTTCCTTATCTGGAGAAATACATGGCAAAGACCGTCGCAGACGTGATGAAGATGGTGAAAGACAACGAAGTCAAGTTCGTTGACTTCCGTTTCACCGATACCCGTGGCAAAGAACAGCATGTGACCGTGCCGATCTCGGCCTTTGACGAAGACAAGTTCACGAGCGGTCATGCGTTTGACGGTTCGTCAGTGGCGGGCTGGAAAGGTATTGAAGCGTCGGACATGCAACTCATGCCCGACCCCAACACGGCCAACGTCGACCCGTTCTATGAGGAAACCACGCTGTTCTTGCAGTGCGACGTGGTCGAGCCGGGCGACGGCAAGGCTTACGACCGTGACCCGCGCTCGATTGCCCACCGCGCTGAAGCCTATCTGAAGGCCTCCGGGATTGGCGACACGGCGTACTTTGGTCCCGAACCTGAATTCTTCATTTTTGACAACGTTTATTGGCGCAATGAACCCGGCAACGTTGGTTTTCAGATCGAGGAATACGAGGCGCCCTGGAACAGCGGTGCCAAGCTTGAGGGCGGCAACCGTGGCCACCGGCCGACTGTTAAGGGCGGCTATTTCCCGGTGCCCCCGGTCGACAGCACGCAAGATATCCGCGCCGAAATGGTGCTGATTCTGGAAAGCCTGGGCATTCCGGTGGAGGTGTTCCACCACGAAGTGGCCGGCGCTGGTCAAAATGAAATTGGCACCAAGTTCAGCACGCTGGTTGAGCGCGCCGACTGGACCCAAGTGTTGAAGTATGTGGTCTGGAACGTGGCCAATGCCTATGGCAAGACGGCGACCTTTATGCCCAAACCCTACGCGGGCGACAACGGCAGCGGCATGCACGTGCACCAGTCGGTCTGGAAAGACGGCAAAAACCTGTTTGCTGGCGACGGTTATGCCGGTTTGAGCGACTTTGCGCTGTACTACATCGGTGGCATCATCAAGCACGCCCGTGCCCTGAACGCCATCACCAACCCCGGTACCAATAGCTACAAGCGCCTGGTGCCCGGCTTTGAAGCGCCGGTCAAGCTCGCCTACAGCTCGCGCAACCGCTCGGCGTCGATCCGCATTCCGCACGTTGCCAACCCCAAGGGCCGCCGCATTGAGGCGCGTTTCCCCGATCCGTCGGCCAACCCTTACCTCTGCTTCTCAGCCTTGTTGATGGCCGGTCTTGACGGCGTGGAGAACAAGATACACCCGGGCGAAGCCGCCACCAAAGACCTATACCACCTGCCCCCCGAAGAAGACGCGTTGATCCCGACCGTTTGCCATAGTCTGGACCAGGCGTTGGACTATCTTGACAAGGATCGCGGCTTCCTGACCAAGGGTGGCGTGTTTTCTGACACCATGCTCGACGCTTACATCGAGCTCAAAATGGCCGAAGTGCAACGCTTTCGCATGGCACCGCACCCGGTCGAGTACGACATGTACTACTCGTTGTAATCCACACAACACCCCCGAAAAGGACGGCTGGCCCGTCCTTTTTTTATGTGGGAAACTACGCACGTACTTCTGCTGAAAAATGCGGTCAACACAGGGTGTGATCGCCAACAAGCGTGGGATATTTATGAAGCAACCGTTGATCTTGAATTTGCTGCTGGCCTGCGTTGCCGTGTCGGCCTGGGCACAGGAGCCGATTTACCGCTGCGGCAACGAATACACCAACACTAAGCCAGACGCACGGGCCAAAGGATGCAAACTGGTCGAAGGCGGCAATCTCACCGTGATCCAGGCCGTCAAGCCACCCAAAAATGCCACCCCAAAAGTCAAAGCATCACCAGAGGCCAGCGCCGTTGCAGCGCCACGGGTTTCGGCCAACGAGCAAAAGGCGCGCGACCAGGATGCCCAACTGATCTTGCAGGAGGAACTCAAAAAAGCGCTGATGCGCCAGGAAGAGCTGAAAAAGGAATACAACAACGGTGAGCCCGAAAAGCGTGGCGAAGAGACCCGCAACCACCAGAAATACCTAGACCGGGTCGCCGAACTCCAGGCCAATCTGGCGCGCAATGAGAGCGATATTGCCGGCATCCGCCGCGAGCTGGGCCGCCTGCCAGGTGGCGTTGGCGCGGGGCAATGATCTGACCCCCCGTCCCGCTGTGGCGCACCCCGAACTTTCTGCGGCCGAGCGATACAAGGCGCTGGACCTCCTGGCCACGCTGGTGGCGGTCGTCGATGACGAGGGAATAGCACGTTTTGCCAACGCGGCGCTGGAAGACGCGCTGGGTATTTCGCGCCGCGCGATCATTGGCGCGCACTTTCAGAACAGTTTTGCCCAGCCTGGGCAGTTGCGCGGAGCCCTCAAGGCCGCTGGCAACAGTGATTTTTCGGCCCTGCGCTATGATGCCCACTTGCTGCGGGTAGCGCGGGACGCCTTGCCGGTGCATGTGATCGTGTCGTTGACCGAAACGCGAGACATCATCGTCGAGCTGCTGCCGCTGGAGCAGCAAGCGCGTCAAGACCGCGAAGAGCGCCTGGCCGAGCAGGCGCAGGCCAACAAGGAGCTCATCCGCAACCTGGCGCACGAAATCAAGAACCCGCTTGGTGGCATTCGCGGCGCGGCGCAACTGTTGGAGCTGGAAATGGACGAGGCGCCCGAGCTCAAGGAGTACACCAAGGTCATTATTGGCGAGGCTGATCGACTGCAGTCGCTGGTCGATCGCCTGCTGGCACCGCACCGCAAGGCGCACGTGGTTGGTGATGTGAACATTCATGAGGTCTGCGAGCGGGTGCGCGCGTTGATCGTGGCCGAGTTTCCCGTTGGATTGACGGTGGTTCAGGACTACGACGCGTCGATTCCTGAATTTCGCGGTGACCAGGAGCAACTGATTCAGGCGCTGCTCAACATTGCCCACAACGCCTGTCAGGCGCTGGCCGAGCGCATCGCAAAAGGTGACGCCCGCCTGATATTTCGCACCCGGGTGGCGCGCCAGATCACATTTGGCAAACAACGCTACCGGTTGGCACTGGAATTGCATGTCATTGACAACGGCCCCGGCGTGCCAGAGACGATCAAAGACCGCATCTTTTACCCGCTGGTGTCCGGACGTGAAGGGGGATCGGGCTTGGGGCTGACCCTGGCCCAAACCTTTGTGCACCAACACCAGGGCCTGATCGAGTGCGACAGCGAGCCAGGATTGACCGATTTCAATATCCTGATTCCGCTGCCATGAGGGCAGGCCGAGAATGAGTGACAAAACAATATGAAATCCATCTGGATTGTTGACGACGACCAGTCGATCCGCTTTGTGCTTGAAAAAGCGCTGTTGCGCGAGGGTTTGCCAACGCGAAGTTTTGCCGGCGCGCGTGAGGTGCTGGCCGCACTCGATGACACGGACGACCGCGGGCCGCAGATCATGGTCAGCGACATCCGCATGCCGGGTACCTCTGGGCTGGACTTGCTGGAAAAAATCAAGACGCGGTTGCCGGGTTTGCCGGTGATCATCATGACCGCCTATTCTGATCTCGACAGCGCGGTGTCGGCGTTTCAGGGTGGCGCCTTCGAATACCTGCCCAAGCCGTTTGATCTGAACAAGGCGGTCGAGCTGATCCGCCGCGCCGTCGAAGAGAGTCGACGCGAAGAAGTGGCCGAAGAAACGGCTGTGCAGTCACCCGAAATGCTTGGCCAGGCACCGGCGATGCAGGATGTGTTCCGTGCCATTGGTCGCCTGAGCCAGAGCAACGTCACGGTGATGATCACCGGTGAATCGGGCTCGGGCAAAGAGCTGGTGGCGCGTGCACTGCACAAGCATTCGCTGCGCGCCAATGGCCCGTTCATCGCCATCAACACGGCGGCCATTCCCAAAGACCTACTCGAGTCAGAATTGTTTGGTCATGAGCGCGGTGCCTTCACTGGTGCGCAGACCATGCGCCGGGGACGCTTTGAGCAGGCCGATGGCGGAACGCTGTTTCTCGACGAAATAGGCGACATGCCGTTTGACCTGCAGACGCGGTTGTTGCGGGTGCTGTCAGATGGACATTTCTACCGCGTCGGTGGCCACAGTGCGGTCAAGACCAACGTACGCGTGATCGCCGCTACGCACCAGAACCTGGAGCAGCGCGTCAGGGACGGCGCGTTCCGCGAAGACCTGTTTCACCGTCTCAACGTCATCCGCTTGCGCTTGCCCGCGCTGCGCGAGCGGCGCGAAGACATTGCCGCGCTGACACGTCATTTTTTGCAGCAGAGTGCAGCTCAACTCGGTGTCGAACCCAAGCGGATTTCTGAGGCGGCGCTGGCCTGGATCAATCACTTCGATTTCCCTGGTAATGTGCGCCAGCTGGAAAACATGTGCCATTGGCTCACGGTCATGGCGCCCGCGCAGCTGATCGAGCCCAAGGATTTGCCGCCCGAGATCGGCGTCACCGATACTGAAGGTTTAGTGCCAAATCAACCTCTAGCCCAGTATCCGCAAGCGCAAGGAGCTATGCATTTTGAAGCAATTAGTACGCCAGTGCCAGGTAACCCGGAGCTTGCTAGCCCCAATGCGGTGGCATCCGGCGTGGCTGATGTCGGCGTGTCGGCGCGCTCGCCAGTGCTGTCTTCGTGGGAGTTGGGTTTGGAGGCGGATGCGGCGGCCTTGCTGGCGTCTGATCGGACCGACGTCTGGGATGTGCTGACGCACCGCTTTGAATCACGCCTGATTCTGGCCGCACTGGCGGCAACGCGGGGTCGGCGGGTCGAGGCGGCGCAAAAACTTGGCATTGGCCGCAATACCATCACCCGCAAGATTCAGGAACTTGGACTGGAGTAACAGGAGTCAAGCATGTCTGAAGATACGCAAACCATCACTTTGGGTGGGGGCTGCTTTTGGTGCACTGAGGCGGTCTATGTCAACGTCAAAGGTGTGCGCGACGTGGAGTCTGGCTACAGCAATGGCCAGGTGCAGCAACCAACTTATGAGCAGGTGTGCACCGGCCGGACCGGTCACGCCGAAGTCGTCAAACTGGTGTTCGACCCAGCGCAGATCAGCCTGCGCGAGATTCTGGAAATTTTCTTTGTCATTCACGACCCGACCACGCTCAACGCCCAGGGCAACGACCACGGTACGCAGTACCGCAGTGGCATCTACACCAGCGATCCCGCGCAAGCTGAAGTTGCGCGCGCGGTGCTTGCCGAGTTGGGCGCTAGCGGCGTTTACAGCCGACCGGTGGTGACCGAGGTGCAGCCAGTTGCCAACTACTGGCCCGCCGAGGACTACCACCAGGACTTCTTTGCCCGCAACCCGCACCAGGGATACTGCCTGGCGGTGGCCGCGCCAAAGGTAGCGAAGTTTCGCAAGACCTTTGCCAGGCTGGTGCGCAGCTAGCGCAGTGCTGCCTGCTTGACGGTACATTTAAAACCAATCTTCCGAAGACATGGATCGCCACGCTATGCGCGCGTGTGGATATCCATCCCCTAAGCCAAATCTGGTTGAGCAGCGTTCATGGCAGCTGTCGCCTCAACGGATTGCCGCAGACACCAGCAGTCCCTGGAGCAATTCGCTCAGACCATTCCACACAATCGATTGTGTTGCGTTCAACAGGCGCCAGGCGGAGGCGGCCACGATCAGCCCGCCGCCGACCCGCACGATCGGCAGTGAAATGCCAAAAAACTCCAACACGCAGGAGCCTACCAGCATGGAGCCGACCATCAGCGCAAACATGCAGCGTGCAATGCGCCGGGCCAACAGTACGCGTGTGGCTATCAAGGCGTTCTCGGTCAAGCCCAGAAAAATGGGCGCGGTGGCCGCCGGGTTGAGTATTGGCAGAATCGTCGCCAGAACAAATAGAAAGCTCTTGCCCAAAGCGCCCAGCAATAGCAGCGTCAAAACGACATCCTGTCAGCGCTCGGCTGGATAATTGAGACGAACACAATGACTGGCGTGACAACTGTCGAACCCCATGATTTCATGACAACCTTTTTTCAAAGACAGAGTCATTTTCCATCATTGGCGCTGCGTGGTCCTCGACGACCTGGTCCGCACGGCATCAGTCCACCAGCCAGCAGCAAACCAGCGGCGGCACCATGACCGCATCGTCCTCAACCGTGATGCGCTCACCTGAGCAGAGCTCGCGCATGGCCTCCTGCTGAAACAAACCGTAGAGGCGCAGGGCCCCCAATGGCAGCCGCTGGGCAAGGGGGTTGAAGTTGCTTACCACCAGCACACGGTTGCGCGCGTTGTGCAGGTCGGTGCGCAAAAACACCAGCAAGTTGGGGTTGTCCACGCTCAGCAACTGGCGATTGTCGAAGTCGGCAAACGCGTTCAGTTCCTTGCGCATGGCGATCATTTTTTTCAAGGCGCTGAAAATGCGCTGCTCCACCGTGCCGCTTTGGTGGCGCAGCGCCGCCTTCTGCCAGTCAAAAAAAGAGCGGTTGACCCAGCGGTTGTCATCGCGCTCTGCCGGGTCTGCCAGATAGGCCAGGCTGTTGAGCGTGCCAATTGCATCGCCATAATAAAACAGGGGAATGCCGCCGAAAGACAGGATCAGGCTGTGCAACATCACAATCGTTTTGATGGCGTCGTCGATGGCTGCTGGGTCGCCACAATCCAGCGCTGCCTCCAGTCCGGCCAGCGAGGCCAATGCGCCCGAGATGCGCGCATCGCCGGTTTTCGGATTCTCGCCAAAGGGCAGGCCGCGGGCGGTCGAGCCGGGAAACTTTCCGGTGAAGTAATCCAGCAGAAAGCGCCGGTGCTGCGTTGGGTCGTAGCCTGCAAGTTGCGCATCCTTGTCATCAAAGCCCAGGCCGATATCGTCGTGGCAGCGCACATAGTTGAGCCAGGTCGCGCGCTCCAGTTTGACAGGCAAGTGCTTGATACCCAGGTTGAGCAGCACGGCATTTTTGGTGGCCACGCCATCCCACAGCAGCGACATCAGCGTCGCGTTGTAGGCAATCTCGCACTCTTTGGCGTTGATGGCGTCTTCACCAAAATACTTCGTCACCTCGCTGGGCGCCACAATGGCCTCGGCAATGAACAGCACGCCCGGCGCAGTGACCTGGCAGCAGTCCTTCATCAACTGCAGCAGCAGGTGCGCTTCGCGCTCGTTCTGACACGTGCTACCGATTTTTTTCCACAGAAACGCCACCGCGTCGAGCCGCAAGATGTCGGCACCCTGGTTGGCCCAGAACAGGATGATGTCGATCATCTCGATCAGCACCGCCGGATTGCGGTAGTTCAGGTCCCACTGGTAGGTGTTGAACACCGTCATGACCCACTTGCCCATGGCATCGTCCCAGGTGAAATTACCGGGTGCGGTGGCCGGAAACACCTCGGGCATGGTTTCCTCAAAGGTGTCGGGCATCTCGCGGTCATCGAATACGTAGTAGT
>PFKL01000021.1 GCA_002784245.1 Comamonadaceae bacterium CG_4_10_14_3_um_filter_60_75 | reverse complement strand
TAAGCAGCGAGTGCGAAACGTTCGTCGTTTGCAGTTAGTTTTTTTGAATCAGTTTTACGAGTTTATTCAGCTCGACATGCCCTGCTGCGCGTCCGAATCCACGTCGAAACCAGTGCAGCCCCCGAGGTCGGCATTTTAGGGCGACTTGATCCATTGCAAGAGCTCGAGCGCCGAATTGATCGTTATATCCGCACCCCACTCGCGGGTATCGGTCTTTTCACCCAGGTAGCCGTAGGTCACGGCCACGGTGCGCATGCCCGCAGCGCGGCCGGCGATGATGTCTCGCTCGTCATCGCCCACATAGATGCAGCGCTCGGGTGGCAACGCCAGACGGCGTGCAGCTTCCAGCAGCGGCTCGGGGTGCGGCTTGGCGTAGGCCGTGGTGTCGCCGCTGATGACGGTGCTGGCGTTGGCAAAAAGTGGCATCAAGCGCGTCAAAGGATCAGCGAACCGTTTTGATTTGTTGGTGACCACGCCCCAGCGCAGGCCGCGCTGGACAAGCGCGCTGATCAGCTCGGGCACCTGGTCAAACACCACGGTGTTGGCCGTCAGGCGCTGTTCGTAGTTGCTGAAAAATTCTTCACGCAACGTCAAAAAGTCTGGGTGCTCGGGCTCCATGCCAAACGCTACCTTTAACATGCCACGTGCACCGGCGCCAGCCAGTGGCCGGTAACCCGCAATGGGCAAAGAGGGCAAGCCGCGCGCCACGCGCATGTCATCTGCCGCACCACCCAGGTCGGGCGCGCTGTCGATCAGGGTACCGTCCAGGTCAAACAAGACCGCCGCAACGTCTGTGAACTGCGACAGGGGCGTCGCCTTGTGCGATGGCATCAAAGCTTTTGCGTAGCAATAAGGTAATTGACGCTGGTGTCGGTGTTGAGCCAGTAGTGCTGCGTCAGCGGGTTGAACGACAAACCCTTGCTGTGCGACACCGTCAGACCCACTTTGCGACAAAACCCGGCGAGTTCGCTCGGTCGAATCATCTTGGCGTATTCGTGCGTGCCCCGCGGCAGCATGCCCAGTACGTATTCAGCGCCGATGATGGCCAGCAAAAATGACTTCGGGTTGCGGTTGAGTGTGGAAAAAAACACCCAGCCGCCCGGTTTGACCAGCGTCGCGCACGCTTGCACCACTGACGCGGGGTCGGGCACGTGCTCCAGCATTTCCATGCAGGTCACCATGTCAAAGCTGGCTGGAGCTTGAGCAGCGATGGCTTCGGCGCTGATTTCGCGGTAGCTCACATTGGGCGTCTGTGCGTCCAGCGCGTGCAGTTGCGCCACGCGCAATGCCTTGCTCGACAGATCAATCCCGGTGGCGGTGGCGCCCGCACGGGCCAGCGAGTCGGTGAGGATGCCGCCGCCACAACCTACATCGAGCACGCTCTGCCCCTTGACCGGGCACAGGCTGTTGATCCAGTCCAGCCGCAGCGGGTTGATCTGGTGCAGCGGGCGAAACTCGCCATCGGCGTCCCACCAGCGGTGTGCCAGGTCAGAAAATTTGGCCAGTTCGGCCGGGTCAGCATTGACAGTTGTATTCATCACCCGATTATCCGGAATTTGGAAAAACAAAACCCACCGCAAGGGTGGGTTTTGTGGGAACTGGCAAAGCCAGTCAAGCGCTTAAGCCTTCTTGGCGTAAGCAGTGCACCAGCCTTTGGCAGACACTTGCTTGCCAGCAAACAGCGGACAGGGGCCCGATGCAGCGCCGGGCTTGCCTTGGAACAGAGCACAGTTGCCACAGGCGGAACCAGCCTTGAACTTGGCGTTCTTCGTCTTGGTGGCATCTGCCACGTAGCCCAAGGCCTTGGCGTTGGCATCGGTCTCAGCAACCATGGGGGCAGCGGCCATCGCCACGCCAGAAGCCAAAGCAGAGGCACCAACAACAGATTGCATCATGAATACGCGACGGGTTGTCATAAAGTCATCTCCAGGTAAGTTAAAAAAATGTGCAGTCCCAGCAATCACTGCATGGCCTGTTAACGATCAGATCAGCCATTTGGTTGACAAGATCGACCCAAGACGGTGCGGCTTGAAAGAAGTTTAGCCGATCCCCATAATGCTGGAATGGGCAGTTACCCTAGGCAACACCGTAAGTCGAGTTTGTTTACACAACTTTACCGCCATGCTTACGGCCCGATGACACGCGGACCTCTTTCGCGCTGCAACCTTCAAGAAAACAGATGGTTCGCGAACGCAGCTTTGAGCTGGTCCATCGCGGCTTGACTCAAGCGGTTACCCACTTGTGAGACCACTTTGCCAGCGCACTGGTTGGCCAGCCAGGCTGCTTGCGCGGTGCTGTGGCCGTGCGTTACCGCGTACAAAAAGGCACCGGCGTACATGTCACCCGCGCCATTGGTGTCCACAGCTTTTACCTTGGTGGCCGCCACCTCGGTGCGCTGGTCGCCTTCAATGATGATGCTGCCCTTGGCACTGCGCGTGAGGCACACCACACGCGCCAGCGTGCTGAGCTGCTGGCACATGGCCGCCAGGTCAGCCGTACCGCACCAGGTTTGCGCTTCTTCTTCGTTGCAAAACAGATAGTCCAGCACGCCGGTGGCGGCGTTGCCGACCATGGCGTCCAGGCCAGCGCGGCAAAAGTTGATCATGCTCATGTCGCTGAGCGTGGTGGCTAGCTTGACACCGGCCTGCGCGGCCAGCGCGCGGCCTTTGATGGCAGCGTCCAGCCCGGTGGGCGACGCGGCCAGGTAACCTTCCATGTAATAAACCTTGGACTTGGCAATGTCGTGCGGGTGCAAGGCGCTGGCGTCCAGCTCGGCGGTAGCCCCCAAAAAAGTGCTCATGCTGCGCTCGGCATCAGGCGTGACCATCACCAGACAAACACCGGTCTGGCCTTCGGGCGCTTTGGTGTGCGTGAGGTTGGTCGCCACGCCGTGCGCTACCAGGTCTTGCGTGTAAAACTCGCCCAATTCATCATCGGCCACGCGGCAAGAGTAAAACCCTTTGCCGCCCAACTGCGCCAGCGCCACGATGGTGTTGCCCGCAGAGCCACCCCCGGTGCGGTGCGCGGGGATGCCGTGCACATGGTGCAGCAACTCGGCGCGGCGCGGTGCATCAATCAGCGTCATGTGGCGCTTGGCCACGCCGGCAGCCGTTAGCAGTTCGTCTGAAACAGCGTATTCAGAATCCACCAGTGCGTTACCGATGGCGTAAACATCATGATGGCTCATGCTTATTGCTCCACAAAGGCGCGTTCCACCACAAAGTCGCCTTGTTTGGTGGTGTTGCCTTCAATGAAGCCGCGTTTTTCCAGGATGACCTTCAGGTCTTTGAGCAACGCCGGGCTGCCGCACATCATGGCGCGGTCGGTGGCTGGATCAAACTTGGGCAGACCCAGGTCGGCCTGCAGTTTGCCCAACTCGATCAGGTCGGTGATGCGGCCGCGGTTTTTGAACGGCTCGCGCGTCACCGTGGGGTAGTAGAGCATTTGCTGGGTGACCATTTCGCCCAGGAACTCATGCTGGGGCAAATCAACGGTCAGATATTCCATATAGGCCAGCTCAGCCACTTGGCGCACGCCGTGAACCAGAATGACTTTTTCAAACTTTTCGTAGGTTTCGGGGTCACGCACGATGCTCAAAAACGGCGCCAGGCCGGTGCCGGTGCCAAATAGATACAGGTTTTTGCCTGGCAACAGATAGTCAATCAGCAGCGTGCCGGTGGGCTTTTTGCCGACCACAATCTTGTCGCCCACCTTGATATGTTGCAGGCGTGAGGTCAGCGGGCCGTCTTGCACCTTGATGCTCAAAAACTCCAGATGGTCTTCGTAATTGGCGCTGACGATGCTGTACGCACGCAGCAGCGGTTTGCCGTCCACGCGCAAGCCGATCATGGTGAAGTGGCCGTTGGAAAACCGCAGAATCGGGTCACGTGTGGTGGTAAAGCTGAACAGGCGGTCAGTCCAGTGGTGGACGCTCAATACGGTTTCGTTCAAAAAAGCACTCATGAATTGCCTTGCGGTGGAACCT
>PFKL01000045.1 GCA_002784245.1 Comamonadaceae bacterium CG_4_10_14_3_um_filter_60_75 | reverse complement strand
ACTGCCAGTTGTCAGGCTTGAGACGGTAGCCGCCCCAGTGCGGCGGTCGCGGCGGATTGAGCAAAAACTGTGCGCCGTATTTGGCCGCGTTAGCTACCAGCACACCCCGGCCGCTAATCACCTGGCTTTGTGGGCTGGCCCAGGCGCCGATGCGGCTGTCGAGCGGGCGGCTGTGAAAGTAGGCGTCACTCTCGGCTGCGCTGACCTTTTCAACCAGGCCTTCGATGCGCACCACGCGCTCCAGTTCCACCCAGTGAAACTGCAGCGCGGCAAAGGGGTTGCCCGCCAGTTCCTGGCCCTTGCGGCTTTCATAATTGGTATACCAGACGATGCCGCGGGCATCAAAACCCTTGATCAGCACCACGCGCGTGCTCGGGCGCAGGTCGCTGCCCACGGTGGCCAAGGTCATGGCGTTGGGTTCAGGCACTTGCGCCGCGATGGCTTCACCTAGCCATTGTTCAAACTGTTTCAAAGGGTCAGCGTGAGACGCGTCTTCATTGAGTTCGGCGCGTTCGTAACTTTTGCGCAGGTCGGCGATGTTTTGCATGGCTGCAGTATAAGAAGCGGCTAAAAACCTTGAATTGGTAACCCGTTCGTAACCCGGCGCACAGCCTTGCAGACGTATCTGCGGTACCATGAGAATGTAATTTAGTTACCAATATGTCAAGCCAATCATGAAACTCAATCCTAACGTTGCAGCCGTCACCCAGCGCATCGCGCAACGCAGCCAAGCCACCCGCAGTGCTTATCTGGCGCAAGTGCGTACCGCCTTGCGCCGCCCACCGGGTGCGCAGCGCCTGGGCTGTGCCAACGTGGCGCACGCCTTTGCCGCTTTGCCGGGCAACGACAAACTGCGCGTGGTGGAGCAGCGTGCGCCCAACATTGGCATCGTCACCGCCTACAACGACATGCTGTCAGCGCACGCGCCGTTTCAGCGCTACCCCGATCTGATCAAGGACGAGGCGCGCAAGCACGCGGCCACGGTGCAGGTGGCCGGAGGCGTGCCCGCCATGTGTGACGGGGTCACGCAGGGCACGCCGAGCATGGAACTGAGCCTGTTTTCGCGTGACGTGATCGCCATGTCAACGGCCATTGCCCTGAGTCACGATGTGTTTGCCGGGGCGCTGATGCTGGGTGTGTGCGACAAAATCGTGCCGGGCTTGTTGATTGGCGCGCTGCAGTTTGGCCATTTGCCCACGGTGTTTGTGCCGGCCGGGCCGATGACGTCGGGCTTGTCCAACGGAGAAAAGTCCAAGGTGCGCGAGCAGGCCGCGCAAGGCCTGGTCGGTCGTGCCGAACTGCTCGCCGCCGAATCAGCCGCCTACCACAGCGCGGGCACCTGCACGTTTTATGGCACCGCCAACAGCAACCAGATGTTGCTCGAGGCCATGGGCCTGCATGTGCCGGGGACGGCGTTCATCAACCCTGGCTCGGAGATGCGCGACGAACTGACGCGTGAGGCGCTGCGCACGGTGCTGGGCAAGCAGACCTTGAGCGCCGCCGGGCCGCCCCAAGGCGCGAAGGCCCCCTCGGGGGGCAGCGCAGCACACGCAGTGGCAAGCGTGGGGGCAATATGCCCGCCGATCGGCTTGCTGGTCGATGAGCGTTGCATCGTCAACGCCATGGTGGCGCTGCTGGCCACAGGGGGGTCGACCAACCACCTGATTCACTGGGTGGCGGTGGCGCGCGCGGCAGGCATCGTGATCGACTGGAACGATTTTTCAGACCTGTCGGACGTGGTGCCGCTGCTCAGCCGCGTTTACCCCAACGGCAGCGCCGATGTGAACCAGTTTCAGGCGGCGGGTGGCCCGGGTTTTGTCATCCGCGAGCTGCTTGATGCCGGCTTCATGCACGCCGACGTGTTGACGGTGCGCGCTGGGGGGCTGCGCGAATACACCGGCGTACCGATGGTGGCGGCTGACACCACCGAGAAGTCTGAAGAAAAATCAACCCCGGCCCTTGTTTGGCAAGCGGTAGGTGCTAGCAAAGATGAAGCGGTTGTGCGACCGGCGAGTCGCCCGTTCAGCGCCAGCGGTGGCTTGAAACTGCTTACCGGCAACCTGGGCCGCAGCGTCATCAAAATCTCGGCCGTACCTGACGATCGCCATGTGATCGAAGCGCCGTGCCGGGTGTTTGATTCGCAAGAAGCCTTGCACGCCGCTTTTACCGCAGGCGAGCTCAACCGCGACCTGATTTGCGTGGTGCGCTGGCAGGGGCCGCGAGCCAACGGTATGCCGGAGCTGCACAAACTGACCCCGCCGCTGGCGGTGTTGCAGGGGAAAGGTTTCAGGGTGGCGCTGGTCACTGACGGGCGCATGAGTGGTGCCAGCGGCAAAGTGCCTGCGGCCATTCATGTGTCGCCCGAGGCCGCGACCGGTGGGCCGCTGGCCAAGGTACGCGACGGCGATGTGATTCGCCTGGACGCCAGCGCGGGCAGCTTGCAGGTGCTGGTGCCGGAATTTGAGTGGGCGATCCGGGAAGCCGCGACGCTGCCCGCGACCCTGCGCCAGGCCAATGGGCTGGGCATGGGGCGCGAGCTGTTTGCCAACCTGCGCCGCAACGCCCGCAGCGCCGAAGAAGGCGCGTGCAGCTGGCTGTGACCAGACCATTTTTTTTGAGAGACACCATGGACACCATGAGCAGTTCAACCCCCTTGACCGCCTTGCAAGTGATGCAGGACGCCCCGGTGATTCCGGTGATCGTCTTGAACGACGTGGCGCACGCGGTGCCCATGGCGCGCGCGCTGCTGGCCGGTGGCATTCGCATGCTGGAAGTCACCTTGCGCACCCCGCAGGCGCTGGCCTGTATTGAAGCCATCGCGCGTGAGTTGCCGGCTGCGGTGGTGGGCGCGGGCACGGTGCGCAGCAAGGCCGATGCCCAGGCCGCCGCCAACGCAGGTGCGCGTTTTGCCGTCAGTCCAGGCTACACCAGCGCAGTCGGGCAGGCTTGCCGCGACGCAGGCTTGGCGCTGCTGCCCGGTGTGGCTACCGGCGGCGAGATCATGGCGGCCAGTGAGGAGGGCTTCACCGAGCTGAAGTTCTTTCCGGCGGTGCAGGCCGGCGGTGTGGCCATGCTCAAGGCCTGGGGTGGACCATTCTTTGATGTGAAGTTTTGCCCCACTGGTGGCATCACGCTGCAAAACGCGCCCGACTTTCTGGCGCTGCCCAACGTGGTCTGCGTGGGCGGCAGCTGGCTGGTGCCGGCCAACACCGCCGAAGAGGGCGACTGGGGCCGTGTGACCCGGCTCGCCAGCGAGACCGCAAATTTAAGGCATTTGAAGCTCTAGCCCAATAGATACAAGCGCAGGTAGCTTTTAAAAATATAGCTATTCGCGACGGTTGGCAAGGCTGACGTTTGAAATCTCAGACTGCGCCCGGCCGCTCGATCAGCTCAATCTTGTAGCCGTCGGGGTCGGTCACAAAGGCAATCACCGTACTGCCGCCCTTGACCGGGCCCGCGTCACGCGTGACGTTGCCACCCGTTGCCCGGATCCTGTCGCATGCCGCTTTGGCATCGGGCACGGCCAGCGCAATGTGGCCGTAGGCGGTGCCCAGGTCGTAATGGTCGACGCCGTAGTTGTAGGTGAGTTCAATTTCAGCCTGCCCCGGGTTGCCGCCTTCGTAGCCCAGAAACGCCAGCGTGTACTTGTACTCGGGGTTGTCCGAGGTGCGCAGCAGCGTCATGCCCAGCACCTGGGTGTAGAAATCAATGGAACGCTGGAGGTTGCCAACGCGCAGCATGGTGTGAAGAAATCGCATGGAGTGGCTCAGTGAATAATCAAGCAGTTCATTTTGCCCGGAGTTGCCATGCCCTCACTCACCAAAGTCATTTTGTTTACGGATAGCGACGGCCGCGCTAAATTTCGCCAAGAAGCCGTGCTGCTGGATCAAGGCAAGCCCGAGGCCGCCTTGTCCAGTTTGATGCCCTCAGGTGGGTTTCAGCTGCGCCAGAGCCCGGTGGGTTTTCGCAGCACTTTTCACTGCACCACCGACCCGCAGTGGGTGTTT
This sequence comes from Comamonadaceae bacterium CG_4_10_14_3_um_filter_60_75, assembly GCA_002784245.1. Taxonomy (GTDB): domain Bacteria; phylum Pseudomonadota; class Gammaproteobacteria; order Burkholderiales; family Burkholderiaceae_C; genus Rhodoferax. Next base: position 8,062 of record PFKL01000045.1, on the reverse strand, counting down.
ATTTTGCAAGGGCAGATGGAAATCAGTCTGCAAGACGGCAGCGCCCGGGTGTTCAAACCGGGCGAGCATTTTTACTCGGCCGACGTGTTGCCAGCAGGGCAGACCTTTGATGCCACCGTGCACGGCCACTGGAGCCGCCAGGTTGGCCCCGACCCGTTGGTGACCTTGTTTGTGCGCGGCTGAATTAACCCTGATGGATTGTTTGGGTTTAACCGAGATCGTCCATTAGGCGGTGCTCGCCAGCATCTCAAACCCTAATGAACAATCTCGGTTTAACGCGGATTGCTCGGGCCTGAACGGCTGCGGCCGCCGCCAGAGCGATTGCCACCCCGCGCACCACCACCGCCCGGGCGACCGCCGCCAAAGCCGCCGCCAGGCGCACCACCATTGCGGTTGCCGCCACCACCACGGCGTGCGCCGCGGTCGCTCATCACGTCGACGCTGGTGCGCATCGGGTCGGGTTGACCGCCTGTCCGCGGTGCCGGCGCCGGGCCGCCGTAGCCGCCACCGTTGCCACCGCCATAGCCGCGCGCAGGGCGTTGGCCCGGGCCGCGTACCGCTTGTTCAGCAGCTGACAAATGACTGCGTGGCTCGACGTAGCGCTCGTTGCCGCCGTTGTCAAAGTCACCGTCAAAACCGGGATTGGCCTGGGGCGCACGCTCAACGTTGACAGGGCCACGACCGCCACGGCCGCCGGCGTTGCTGTTGCGCCCGGCAGGGCCACGACCCCGGCCAGCGCCGTTGCCGCCACCGTTGCCACCACGGCCACCGGCGGCACCTGGGCCTTTGCTTTCGCGCACGCGGGTCAGCATTTCGGTGCGCGCGGCGCGCGCTGCCGCTTGCATCACATCACGGCTGGGCGGCTTGCCAGCACCGCCCCAGATGGTCTGGCGACCCATGGCAATGGGCTCGGCTTTTTCGCCCGGCTCGGGCATGAACTCGTCATAGACCTTGACCGGAATGTCCTGCTTGGTAAAGCGCTCGATGGCTTGCATGAAGCCTTCTTCGTCCAGGCTCACCAGGCTCACCGCCTGGCCTTCGGCACCGGCGCGGCCGGTGCGGCCAATGCGGTGCACGTAATCTTCGCAGACGTTCGGAATGTCATAGTTCACCACGTGCGGCAGGTCATCAATGTCGATGCCGCGTGCTGCAATATCAGTCGCTACCAGGGCCCGCACGGTGCCGGCCTTGAAGTCACCCAGCGCTTGGGTGCGGGCGCTCTGGCTCTTGTTGCCGTGCAGCGCCATGGCTTCGATGCCGTTTTTGGTCAGAAATTCGGCGACGTTGTTGGCGCCAAATTTGGTACGGGTGAAGACCAGCACCTGGCTCCAGTCATGCTCCTGGATGATGTGCGCCAGCAGGGCTCTTTTCTTGCCACGGCCCACCGGGTGAATCAGCTGCGCAATGCGCTGCACTGTGGTGTTGCGCGGGGTCACCTGCACGCTTTGCGGGTCTTTCAGCAGGGTGGCGGCCAGTTCGCGGATTTCGTCGCTGAAGGTCGCCGAGAACAGCAGGCTTTGCTTGGCTTTGGGCACGGCGGCCAGCACTTTCTTCACGTCATGGATAAAGCCCATGTCGAGCATGCGGTCGGCTTCATCGAGCACCAGAATCTGGATCTGGCCCAGGTCGACCATGCCTTGTTGCATCAGGTCAAGCAGCCGCCCCGGTGTGGCCACCAGAATGTCGACGCCTTTTTTCATGCGGCTGATTTGTGGGTTCATGCCGACACCGCCAAAAATTGCCGCCGAGCTCAGGCCCATGTACTTGCCATAGACCGTGACCGATTCTTCAACCTGTGCAGCCAGCTCCCGCGTGGGCACCAACACCAGCGCGCGGGTGGCCTTGCCACCAAACTTGTTGACACCGGTCTCCGAGCGGCTGAGTTTGTCGAGCATGGGCAAGACAAAGGCCGCCGTTTTACCGGTGCCGGTTTGGGCGCCGCCCAGCAGGTCGTGGCCGGCCAGCACCAGCGGAATGGCTTGCGCCTGAATCGGCGTGGGGGTTTCATAGCCCTGCTCACGCACAGCTTTGACAATGGCCTCGGCCAAATTGAGTTCTTCAAATTTCATAGAGATGCACCCCATCCAGGGCGCCAGGACATCAGCCGGTTCTGGCGCTGTTCGCACCAGTTCAGTCAAAGGCAGATGGGATCAAAAACGGAGCGCCGCAGAAGGCAACACTCCCAGCAAGGTGCTGGTGTTGCAGGCAACTGAAGCCCCGCAACCACGTGTATTGTCGCATGGACACAGGTATCGGGTTGGGCCCTGCACCGATAATGTCGTTTTTTCACAGTTAGCAAAGCACAAGACCCATGGCCCAATACGTATTTTCAATGAACCGCGTCGGCAAGATCGTGCCACCCAAACGCCATATCCTGAAAGACATTTCACTCAGTTTTTTCCCTGGTGCCAAGATCGGTGTGCTCGGTACCAATGGTTCAGGCAAGTCCACGCTACTCAAGATCATGGCCGGGGTTGACAAGGACATCGAAGGCGAAGCCATCCCCATGCCGGGGCTCAACATTGGCTACCTGCCGCAAGAGCCGCAGCTCGACCCCACCAAGACGGTGCGGGAGACAGTCGAAGAAGCTATGGGCAAGGTCATCCAAGCCAAAGCGCGCCTGGAAGAGGTCTATATCGCCTACGGTGACGAAGATGCCGACTTTGACAAATTGGCCGCCGAGCAAGCCGAACTGGAAGCGATCATCGCCACCGCCGGTACCGACTCCGAGCATCAGCTTGAAATTGCTGCCGACGCGCTGCGTCTGCCGGCGTGGGATGCCAACATTGGCGTGCTCTCAGGCGGTGAAAAGCGCCGTGTGGCGCTGTGCCGTTTGCTGCTGGAACACCCAGAGATGCTGTTGCTCGATGAGCCCACCAACCACCTGGATGCTGAGTCGGTGGACTGGCTGGAGCAATTTTTGCAGCGCTACAGCGGCACGGTGGTGGCCATCACCCACGACCGTTATTTTCTGGACAACGCCGCCGAGTGGATTCTGGAGCTTGACCGTGGCGCAGGCATTCCCTACAAAGGCAACTACAGCTCATGGATGGAGCAAAAGCAGGCTCGCCTGGAGCAGGAAAAGAAGGGCGAAGAATCCCGCGCCAAGACCTTGAAGAAGGAGCTGGAGTGGTCACGCCAGAACCCCAAGGCACGCCAGGCCAAGAGCAAGGCGCGCTTGGCCCGTTTTGAAGAGCTGTCTGATTTTGAATACCAGAAGCGCAATGAAACCAATGAAATTTTCATCCCGGTGGCGGATCGTCTGGGACAGGAAGTCATTGAATTTGTGGGTGTCAGCAAGTCGTTTGGCGACCGCCTGCTGATCGACAACCTCAGTTTCAAGGTGCCGCCCGGCGCCATTGTCGGCATCATCGGCCCCAACGGCGCGGGCAAGTCGACGCTGTTTCGCATGATCGCCGGTCAGCAGCAGCCTGACAGCGGTGAGGTCAAGATCGGCCAGACCGTCAAGATGGCGTTTGTTGACCAGAACCGCGACGACCTGTCCAATGAAAAGACGGTGTGGGAAGATGTCTCGGGTGGGCTGGACATGATCAACATCGGCAAGTTCACCATGGCCAGCCGCGCTTACTGCGGGCGTTTCAACTTCAACGGGCAAGACCAGCAAAAGCGTGTCGGCACGCTCTCGGGTGGGGAACGTGGTCGCCTGCACCTGGCCAAGACGCTGATTGCTGGCGGCAATGTGCTGATGCTTGACGAGCCTTCCAACGACCTGGACGTGGAAACCCTGCGTGCGCTGGAAGACGCATTGCTGGAGTTTGCTGGCTCGATCATGGTCATCAGCCACGACCGTTGGTTTCTGGACCGCATTGCCACGCACATCCTGGCCTGCGAGGGCGACAGCCACTGGAACTTCTTTGACGGCAATTACCACGACTACGAAGAAGACAAGAAGCGTCGCCTGGGCGAAGAGGGCGCGCGCCCGCACCGCATGCGCTTCAAGGCGCTCAAGTAATCAGGCTTTTTGCAGCCGCTGGCGCACCAGCTCGATGTGGTTGCGCAGCGCGTAGAGTTCATCTGCGTACGACAGCGGCACGCTGACTTTCTCGACGCGCGCTTCCAACTGGCGCAACTCTTCTACCAGTTCGGCGATCGACGCCGTGGGCAATGCCGCGCGGTCTTCTACGCTGCGCAACTGCCCGTACCAGCGAAACACCCGTGAGCGGATACGAAACTCATAGAGCGGTGGCACGATGCGGCTCAGCGGCAGCAGAATGGCCAGAATAATGCCCAGCGCCAGCCACATGCGCTCGATCAGATTGGCATAGGCAAACGGCAAATAGCGCTGCAGCAGCGGCACGCCATTGCGGATGGCGCGAACGGCCTCGTCAGAGACGGTGAATTCGGTGTGTTCGACGTTGGGAAACTCGCGCGCCCGGCTGAACCAGCCCGCCTGGCCGTGCAGATTCAGCGCAGTTTGCGAAAACAGTTGCACGATGGCAGGGTGTACCGTGTCGCGCGCCAGCAGCGTGGTGGTGGTGGCCACCAGTTTCACGTCTTGCGGCGGAAGGTCGGCGGCCAGATCGACCACACCGCGCGGTAGTGTCACCGGTGTTAAAAACGAAAAGCGGCGTGCGTAGGCTTCGTTCTGGGCCACCTGCAGCAGGCGCACACCCGGTGTTTGGAGCAGCATTTGCACCATCGACGACTCGGGGGCCGAGGCAAACAGCAAGGCATCAAGCTGCTGGTCCAGAAACGCCACCGTGGCAGGCGTTTGCGACAGGTGGCTGAGTTGCAGCGCGCCCTCATCCATGTGGTTGAGCTCAAAGAGCTGGCGCATCAGCCGGGGCACACCACTGCCGGTGGTGCCGACATTCATGCGCAGGGTTTTGAAGTCGCTCAACGCTTTCAGCGGCTTGGGGCTGCGGTAAAACAGCCACAGCGGCTCGACAAACAGGCTGCCCAGCGAGCGCAATTGCGCCTGAGCCTCAGACTGCAAGTCGCCATTGCCACCTTGGACAAAAGCCAGGCCCACCTTGCCCTCGGTCAGCCACTGCAGGTTTTGCGCCGCACCTTCGGATTCGACCAGCTTGACGGTAATGCCGTAGCCTGCCAGCGCCGCGGCGTAGCGTTTGCCAAACTCGTCGTAAGCGCTTTGCGCCGGGCCGGTGGCCAGCGTGACCTGGCGCGGCGGCACCGGGTCGAGCCACAGGTAAGCGAGCGTCAGCAGGGCCGCTGCCAGAAGCACAAACGGCCCGGCCGAGGCCAGTAACGCGCGCGCCGACACCCAGGTGTAGCGCAGCGACTGGGGCAGGGCGGCCAACAGGATCAGCCTGCCAGCGCCGCCTTGACGGCTTGTGACACCAACGCCATGTCGGCCTTGCCCGCCAGCTGGGTTTTGACCGCACCCATCACCTTGCCCATGTCGCCCGGGCCTTTGGCACCCACGCTGGCGACGATGGCGGCCACGGCAGCGGTGATCTCGTCGGCGCTCAGGCGCTGCGGCAGATAAGCCTCCAGCACTTTGATTTCATTGCTTTCCACGTCGGCCAGGTCTTGCCGCTTGGCTTGCGTGTAGGCGGCAACCGAGTCTTTGCGCTGCTTGATAAGCTTGTCGATGATGCCGACCAGCATCACGTCGTCGACCACCACGCGCTCGTCCACCTCTTTTTGCTTGACCGCCGCCAGCAGCAGGCGAATGGTGCCCAGGCGCACGCTGTCTTTGGCGCGCATGGCGGTTTTCATGTCTTCGGTGATTTGGTCTTTGAGTGACATCGTGGGCTCCTTTGAAGAGGTAAAAATTGTCTAACAGGAATAAAAAAACCCGCCTGAGCGTCCCCGGCGGGTTTTTAGTGTGGCCGTTAAGCCTTGATCAGTTGAGGACAGAGCAAATTTACTGCGCAAATCCTGGTCTGTCCCACAAGTAATCAGAACAGCTTCTTGGGCAACTGCATGGCGCGAATGCGCTTGTAGTTGCGCTTGACGGCCGCGGCCTTCTTGCGCTTGCGCTCGGCGGTGGGCTTTTCGTAGAACTCGCGGGCGCGCAAGTCAGTCAGCAAGCCCAGCTTTTCGATGGTGCGTTTGAAACGGCGCAGTGCGACGTCGAAGGGTTCGTTTTCTTTAACACGAATGGTTGTCATTGAATCAAGTTATCCAAAATGTGCCGACGCCACGTTGGGGAAGATCAGGCCCCAGTGTGTGCGTCATGCGTGATTCCCCGCTTTAAAGTTGATCAGGCAGCGGAGTTTTGCCAGCAAAGCCGGGGATTATAGCCAGCTTGTGGCGCTGGTCACGCCAAATCAAGCGGCTCGCACGGCAGGTGTTGTTTGTAACGCCAAAAAGCCTTTCAAGACGTCGCCCACAACGATCACGCTGGGACTGCCCAATTGCTCGTTGGCCAGCGTCAGAAGCAGGTGATCGAGCGTGGTCACGGCGTGCCGCTGGGTTGGCAAACTGGCGTTCTGGATGATCGCCACTGGGGTTTGCGCGTCCAGACCTTGCAGCAACGCGTCCCGGATGCGCGCCGCGCCGCTGACGCCCATGTAGATCACCAGCGTCAGACGGGCGCTGCGCGCGGTGTGGGCCAGCGTCACCCAGTCAGGGCCGCTGCTGCCTGGCTTGGCGTGGCCGGTGATGAAAACCACGCCGTGGGCATGCTCACGGTGTGTCAGCGGCACGCCCAGCGAGGTCATTGCGGCCAAACCAGCGGTGATACCGTTGACAACCGTTACCGCAACGCCCTGCGCCTGCAAGTGCGCAAGCTCTTCGCCACCTCGGCCAAAAATGAACGGGTCACCGCCTTTGAGGCGCACCACGCACTCGCCGTCGCGCACGGCGAGCATGATCAGCTTGTCAATAAAGGCTTGTGGCGTGGAACGGCAGCCGCCGCGCTTGCCGACATGGATGATGCGCGTGCCGGGGCGCGCCAGCGCCACGATCTCGGCGCTGACCAGGTCGTCCACCAGCAGCACGGTGGCAGCTTCAATGGCCTTCAGGGCTTTGATGGTGAGCAGCTCCGGGTCGCCCGGGCCGGCGCCCACCAGCGTGCAATGGCCGTGGCCTGGGGGCTGCGGGTGCGGCGATGCCGGGCCGTGCTGGATAACGTGGCTGAAGTGGGGTGGGCGGGGCTGGGTCATGGTGTCGTCCTCATTTTTTTTCTGACAGACGCACGATGTGTGCCACCTGTTGGGCAATCGGGTCGGGAACGGGCAATTGACCGTCCAGCACGGCCTTCGTCCAGCGCGCGGTGCTGACGGCATCCAGGGCTGGCAAATCGGGCAACTGCGCCAGCGCGCCGGTCTGGGCTTCCTGCACCCGGGTGCAGAGCCCGGCGTGAATGGCATCCATGGCGGGCGTGCGGCGCGGGTCGGCCACCGGTTCGCCCTCGGTGCCACGCAACAGCAGGGCGCTGGCGTGCATTAATTTCTGCGTCTCGGTCATGGCCACGGCGTATTCCGGGTGGGTGTAGCTGCCGACCACAATGGCGGGGCCATCGCACGGGTTCATCAGCTTGACCAGGCTGTGCGCCGAGTTGCGCAAACCCACCACGCGGCGCACGTCCAGCAGGCGCGCCAGGCCTGGGCAAAGCAGCGTGGTGGGCGCAAATTGAACCTCGCCAGATGCTATAGGGGTAATAGCTGTTTGCGCAGGTAATTCAAGGGCTAGGAACACATTTTGTGTGGAAATACGGCGGTCCTCAGTAGGGCTGCCATGCACCACCACGGCCAGCCCCTGGCGCGCCAGCAACAGCGCCAGCAGCGGGGTCAACACTGGCAATTTGCGCGCGCCGTTGTAGCTGGGCAGCACCACCGTGGAGCAGTGATGGGTCGGGATGGTGCGCAGGCGCTGGTGCGTGGCATCCAGAAAACCAGCCATTTCTTCAGGCGTTTCTCCCTTGATGCGCATGGCCAGGCAAAACGCGCCCACTTCTAGATCGGTCACCGTGCCGTCAAGCAGCTGACCAAACAGGTCGGCGGCGTGGGCGCGGCTCAAATGGCGCGCGCCTTCCTTGCCGCGGCCGATGTCTTTGATGTAGTGGCTGATGCTCATAAGCCCCCGATTGTCTTTGAGCTTTGAGAACTTTGGGTTATGAGCTTATGCAGCC
>PFKL01000230.1:695-3146 GCA_002784245.1 Comamonadaceae bacterium CG_4_10_14_3_um_filter_60_75 | reverse complement strand
ACCATTAAACTCAACACACTATGGCTCGCTACAACGCTCCCTTTGAAATCCATGTTCATGGCCAGGTGGCCCTGCGCGCAGATATAACCTTTGACCACCTGCAGGACGCGCTCAAGCCGATCTGGAAATACGCCGGTGCCAAGTCCCTGGCGGACGGTGCAGACAGTTTTTATGATGATGAACCGGGCATCCAATTTGAAGCCAAAGAGCACTTGCTGCAAATGTGCTGGACGGTCGAGGGTGACGACGACTTTCGCCAGGCGCTCGATGAAATGTGCATGAACCTCAACGACGTGGCGCAGTCGGGGGCGGCCATTGAGGTCACTTTTTATGACACCGATTTTGACGACGATGATGGGGAAGATGACCCCGAAGCCGAGTCACGCGACGACTTCATCATGCTGTTTGTCGGTCCGGACCCGGCATCGATCATGCAGGTGCAGCGTGATCTGCTGGTGCAGGACGTGGTCAACCTGATGGAGCGCCACTTTGACGGTGCCGAACTCGGCGGCGTCGTCGCTGCCATTGACAGCCTGTTTAGCCAGCGCTTTGACGACTTGGTCAATTCGCTGCAGTTGGGCAAGCCGCCGCGTGGTACAGGTGGCTCTGGCGGCATGGGCCACGGCGGGCGCAAGCCCCGCCACTTGCACTGATTACCGCGCACTGAAGGACGCTCACGTTGGCTACTCCTGACGCAGTAACTCCGGTAACACCTGGTCGACCTGCCAAGCTGCGCTTGGGCGACGTGCTGGTGCAGCAGCGGTTGATCTCGCAGGAGCAATTGCAGCAGACGCTGGATATGCAAAAGCAGACCGGCAAGAAGATGGGTCGTCTGCTGATCGAAACCGGCCTGATCACCGAAGAATTGCTGGCCAACGGACTCGCGCGTCAGTTGCGTATTCCGTTCGTCAACCTCAAGACGTTTCCGTTTCGCTCTGATGTGGTCAAACTGCTGCCGGAGTCTGCCGCGCGGCGCTTTCGGGCGCTGGTGCTGGAAGACAAGGGTGATAGCTTGCTGGTGGCCGTGGCCGACCCGCTGGACCTGTTCGCCTACGACGAATTGACGCGCCTGCTCAAGCGCAATGTAGCCATGGCCGCAGTGCCCGAGAGCCAGTTGGCGCTGGCGTTTGACCGGCTGTACCGCCGAACCGAAGAAATCAGCGGCCTGGCCCGTGCGTTGGAAAAAGACCTGGGCGACGCCGTTGACTTTGGCGAGCTCAGCGCCAACGTGGGTTCTGAGGGCGCGCCGGTGGTGCGCCTGCTGCAGTCGCTGTTTGAAGACGCGATGCAGGTGGGTGCCTCTGACGTGCACATCGAACCGCAAGAGTCTGGCCTGCAGATTCGGGTGCGGGTTGACGGCGTGCTGCAAACCCAGACCGAGGCCGACAAGCGCATTGCCGGTGCGTTGGCGCAGCGGCTCAAGTTAATGGCCGGCCTGGATATTTCAGAGAAGCGTCTGCCGCAAGACGGCCGCTTCAGCGTGCGCCTGCGTGACATCACCATCGACGTGCGGCTGTCGACGCTGCCCACCAATTACGGCGAATCGGTCGTGATGCGTTTGCTCAAGCAGGGCGCGGGCATGAAAAAGCTTGATGACATTGGTATGCCAGCGGACCTGCTCAAGCGTTTTCGTGAGATGCTCAACCGCACCTCGGGCATGGTGCTGGTGACCGGGCCTACCGGTTCGGGCAAAACCACCACGCTGTACGCGGCGCTGGCCGAGATCAATGCCACCGAGCTGAAGGTGATCACCGTCGAAGACCCGGTGGAATACCGCCTGGCTGGACTGACGCAGGTGCAGGTCAACGACAAGATCGACCTGACGTTTGCGCGCGTGCTGCGCGCCTGTTTGCGGCAAGACCCGGACGTGATCCTGGTGGGCGAAATGCGCGACGCAGAAACAGCAGAAATTGGCCTGCGCGCCGCTATTACAGGGCACTTGGTGCTATCAACGTTGCATACGCGCGACGCCATCAGTACGCCGTTCCGGTTGCTCGACATGGGCGTACCGCCGTTCATGGTGGCCACCTCGTTGCAAGGCGTGATTGCCCAACGCCTGGTGCGGCTCAATTGCACCGAGTGCGCCGAGCCGCACGAGGCCACGCCCCAGGAACTGTCCTGGTTGGCGGGCATGGTGGACGACCCCACCGGGGTGTCGTCGATGCGTGGGCGTGGTTGTTCGTCGTGCAACGGCACCGGCTATTCGGGTCGCCAGGGCGTGTACGAGCTATTGGAAATGGACGCCACCTTGACGCAAGCCGCCTCGCGTTCGGACCCGGCGGCGTTCATGAAGCTGGCGCGCGAGCGCATGAACGGGCAGACGATGTCGTTCCATGCGCTGCAACTGGTGCGCCAGGGCCGCACGTCGCTGGCCGAGGCCTTGCGCATCGGCTTTGAGTCTGACGACCAGGACGCCTGAGGCGGTCTGCCAGGGCACGCACAACAATGGCA
>PFKL01000230.1:0-675 GCA_002784245.1 Comamonadaceae bacterium CG_4_10_14_3_um_filter_60_75 | reverse complement strand
GCACAACAATGGCAGTCTACACATGGCGGGGTCGCAATTCACGCGGTGAGGTGGTGCAAGGCCAGTTGGAGGCCATGACCGAAAACGGCGTGGCTGACCAGTTGATCGCCATTGGCGTCGCGCCGGTCCACATTGCGCCGGTGGCGCCGATTTCTGAAACCACCAAAGACAGCTGGTTTGACCGCCTGCAGCGCGCGCCCGTGGTGGTGGAAGACGTGCTGATCTTTTCACGCCAGATGTACACGCTGAACAAGGCAGGCGTGCCGATTCTGCGCGCCTTTGCTGGCCTGGAGGCGTCCAGCACCAAGCCGGCGATGGTCGATTTGCTCAAGGACATCCGCTCCAGCCTGGACCAGGGCCGGGAACTGTCGGCCGCGTTGGCCCGGCATCAGGATATTTTTGGAGCGTTTTACGTTTCGATGATTCGCGTCGGCGAGATGACCGGCCGCCTGACCGAAGTGTTTTTGCGGCTGAACGAGCACATGGAATTTGAGCGCGATGTACGCGAACGCATCAAGCAGGCCATGCGCTACCCGGTGTTTGTGCTGATTGCCATGCTGGTGGCGGTGGTGATTCTGAATATTTTTGTGATTCCGGTGTTTGCCAAGGTTTTCGCCGGTTTCAACGCCGAACTGCCCCTGATCACGCGCGGCTTGCTGGGGTTTTCTTCGTGGA
>PFKL01000058.1 GCA_002784245.1 Comamonadaceae bacterium CG_4_10_14_3_um_filter_60_75 | reverse complement strand
GTCGTTCAGGCACCGACAAGTCGCTGAACAGCGGCAGCGCCGACAGCAGGCCGGTCATATCCAAGGCGGCGAGCGACATTCTTCAACAACGCCTATTTGGTGAAATAGTTGCCCACCAGCGGTTTGGCATCCACTTGCGGCACGTGGCAGCTGTCGCACTGCCAGCGCAGCATGTTCAGCTGCGGCTCGGCCTTGGGATCAGAAGACTTGACCAGGTGACTCTTGCCCAGCGACGGCATCTTTTTGCCTTTGAACTCGCTGTCGATGTGACAGTCCAGGCAGGCATTTTCTTTGGGCGTGATGTCAAAGTTTTCCACCGTGTGCGGAATCAGCGGCGGCTGGCCGACAAAGGTGCGCTCGATCAGCGCAAATTTGCCCGGCTGCTTGCCCGCATACATTTTTTCTGCCGGCGCGGCATCGGGCGCGTCAACGCTGGTGTCGCGCAGCGTGCTCAGCGACTCCGAGGTGCTGGCGCAGGCTACAGCGGTCACGGCCAGGGCAGCCATCAGGCCGCGTTTGAGGGACTTTTTCATGATCAGGTCTCCACGGAAAATTAAGTCAAAAAATATCAAACCAGTGTCTCTGTCTGCTGGGGTTCAGGCTGGCGGTTAAGCCGGGTGGTAAAGGAAAACACGTCCTTCGAGCACACGTCAATGCAGCGCCCGCAGTTGCTGCAGTCACCCGAGACAATCATGGGACTCGCGCCTTTTTTTTCACCCTTGAGTGGCAGCTTGATCACATGTTGCACCGGGCACACGGTAAAGCAGTCCAGACAGTTATTGCAGGCGGCACGCTTGGTCGCGGTCACGCGCGTCAGGCTCAGCTTGCCCAGCAAACTGTAAAAAGCACCCACCGGACAAATATGCGAACACCAGCCGTGCTGCATCACAAACAAGTCAAACAAAAAGATGCCCAAGATCAGCAGCCAGCCCGCGCCCATGCCAAACATCAGGCCGCGCGGCAGCATCGACACCGGGTTGACCAGCTCCCAGACAATACCGCCTGCAGTGGCGGCCAGCAGCAAAATCAGCCCCAGCATCCAGAAGCGTGCGCTGCCAGAAAAATCTGCCCCGCCGCGAATGTCCCAACGCCGGCGCAGCGCGGCAGCGGCATCGGTCACCAGGTTCACCGGGCAGACCCAGCCGCAGTAAGCGCGCCCGCCCACCAGTGCGTAAAACGCCAGCACAAGCGCCGCGCCAATCAAGGCGTTGCGCTCGGGCACATGGCGTGTCAGCAGGCTTTGCAGCAGCACCAGCGGGTCGGTCAGCGGTACGGTGTTGAGGGTGATGCTGTAGTTCAGGTTGCCTTTCACCAGCCACCAGCCAAACCACGGGCCCATCAAAAACAAGAGCAGGATACTGAGCTGCGACAAGCGCCGTAGCACCAAAAATCGGTGCGCCAACCACCAGCCTTTTTCGTCAATAGCCTCTTGTGCCAGGCGTGGGCGTGTTGTGCTCATCGTGGTGCATCCACAGACAAAGGCGCGGGCATGCCGGGCAAGGTCGCCAAGCCATCGGGAATGCCAGCACTGGTCGGGCCAGCAGGCGCATTCAAGCTGCCGGGATCCGAGTGGCCGGGCAGCGTCACGCCCTCAGGCAGTCGGTCAGGCAAATCGACCAGATTGCGGTTTTCCACCAGCGACTTGCCGCCCGCCTTGCGCTTTTCTTCCCAGCCCAGCCGGTAATGGCTGCCCAACTCGCCCTTGGCCAGCTTGATGGGGTAGACCTTGATGGCGGCAACTTCCAGCACGCAAGAGGCCTCGCACTTGCCGCAGCCGGTGCAGGCCTCGGAATGCACGGTGGGCAAAAAACGCGTGTGCTTGTCAGTGCGCTCGTTGTGCTGTAAATCCAGCGTGATGGCCTTGTCGATGGCCGGACAGACCCGATAACACACGTCGCAGCGCAAGCCCAAAAAGTTCAGGCAGGTTTCTTGGTCTACCAACACTGCCAGCCCCATCTTGGCTTTTTTGATGTCGGTCAGGCTGTGATCCAGCGCACCGGTGGGGCAGGCTTTGACACAAGGAATGTCTTCACACATCTCACACGGCTTGGCGCGTGCTACAAAAAACGGTGTACCCGTGGCAACCGCCTGGCCGGGTGTGGCCAGTTTCAAGATGTCATACGGGCAGTCGCGCACGCACAAGCCGCAGCGGATGCAGGCGCTTTGAAAATCGTCCTCGGTACCCGCCCCCGGTGGCCGAATCGCCCCGGCTGGCAGCGCCAAACTGCGCGTGCTGTACGCCGCCAAGCCCAGCCCAAGCGCGCCCACACCGCACGCCATCTTGGCGGTGTCGAGGATGAATTGGCGGCGGTCAGAGGGGCGTGACATGATGAAAGAACGTGAACGAATAGCCCCTCAGGCCTTCACAATCTTGCAAGCACACTTCTTGAAATCGGTCTCTTTCGAGATCGGGCAAGTCGCGTCCAGCGTCAGCTTGTTCACCAGCCGGTGCTCGTCAAAGAACGGCATGAACACCACGCCTGGTGGCATCTTGTTGCGCCCACGCGTTTCCACCTTGGTGGTGACTTCTCCCCGGCGGGAAATGATCTTGACGTTGTCACCGCGCTGCAAGCCGCGTTTTTTGGCATCTTCTGCGTTCATGTACACCCAGGCATCGGGCATGGCGCGGTACAGCTCGGGCACGCGGCGCGTCATGCTGCCGGTGTGCCAATGCTCCAGCACCCGCCCGGTGGACAGCCACAGGTCGTATTCCGCATCCGGCGCTTCGGCCGCAGGCTGCCAGGGCAGCGCAAAAATCCAGGCCTTGCCATCAGGTTTGCCATAAAAGCGAATGCCTTCGCCTTTTTTGACATACGGGTCGTAACCTTCGCGGAAGCGCCACAGGGTTTCTTTTTGATCCACCACCGGCCAGCGCAAGCCGCGCGCGTGGTGGTAGCTGTCAAACGCGGCCAAATCGTGACCATGGCCACGGCCAAAGCTGGCGTACTCTTCAAACAGGCCTTTTTGCAGGTAGTAGCCCAGCGCTTTGGACTCGTCGTTGTCAAAACCTTTTTGAATCTCGCTCACCGGGAACTTGTTGACCTGGCCGTTGGCATACAGCACGTCGTAGAGCGTCTTGCCCTTGAGCTCGGGCGCTTTGGCCAGCAGGTCGGCAGGCCAGACTTCTTCCACCTTGAAGCGCTTGGAAAACTCGATGTATTGCCACAAGTCGCTCTTGGCCTGACCCGGTGCGCGCACCTGTTGCCGCCAGAACTGGGTGCGCCGCTCGGCATTGCCAAAGGCACCTTCTTTTTCGCTCCACATGGCCGAGGGCAAGATCAAATCCGCCGCCATGGCGCTGACGGTGGGGTAGGCATCTGACACCACAACAAAGTTGGCCGG
>PFKL01000151.1 GCA_002784245.1 Comamonadaceae bacterium CG_4_10_14_3_um_filter_60_75 | reverse complement strand
TCATGGGCACGGCGTTTCTGACCGCCAATCTGGTCGCGCGGTGGCTGTCATGAGCGCAGGCCGCAACCCCGTTGCCCGCTTCGCTGTGACGCTGCTGGCAGGTGCGCTGTTTGGCTTTGGTCTGGCGCTATCGACCATGATCCAGCCCGAAGTGGTGCTACAGTTTTTGCGCTGGCAAGACTTCGGGCTGACGCTGGTGATGGGCGGTGCGGTCGTCGTAACCGCGCTTGCCTACAAGCTGATCCCGCGCTTGTTGAAGGAGCCATTTCTGGGTGGCCACTTTCACCAGCACCAGAGCCAATGGAACCGGCAGACTGCCGTTGGCTCGGCATTGTTTGGCGTCGGCTGGGGCTTGTGCGGCGTCTGCCCCGGGCCTGCCATTGCGGCGCTGGGTGTGGGCAACTGGAGCCTGACTTACGCCCTGGTGGGCATTGCGCTGGGCGCGCTGGTGCAGGGCTGGTTGGCGAAAGAGTGATCTGACGGGTTAATCAGTCGGCTGCGCCCAGTTGCTCGAGTGCTGCCTGAGCCGCTTGCTGGGCTTGTTCCAGCAACGTAGCTGGATGGCCTTTGGCCAGCAACTGTTTTTGACGTTGATTTGAGAGCTTGCGGCCATTTGCAGACCAAAGCGCCCTGGCGGGCCTGGAAAACGACTGCAACGCCTGCAGATAGCGTGCTTCATGGCGCTTCATCACCGCAGAGACAGGCAGCACCAAGCCATTTGGCAACTGCCCATGGCCGCAAACAACCTTGTGAAAAAAGAAAACGTGACAGCCGCCCATTACCGTCCATGAACGGGCGGGCGAACACAAAACCAAAGCTCACCAGCGTACCCAGCACCAGGGGGTCGATGCCACTGTCTGTGCGGTTGGCCATGTCCATGACCTGATTCATGATGGGCAGCATCACGTCTGGCGGTGGCGGCAGGTAAGTGATGCCCAGCGCACCCGGCAAGGCGTTACGCAGTCAGTTTTGACCCGAACGAAACTGCACCGCCTTGTCCACGGGATTGACAACCGTCTGGTTTTGCAGTGCCACCAGGTAATCTTCAGTCATCTTGTCAGGTGCGTGCGCGCGTGCAAGCAAAGCAGCAAAAGTCTCAGACTTGCCGGGAGTAGGTGTTTCATTTTCAATGGCAAAAGAGCCCTGGGTCTCACTCAAATAGGCCCAACGCACCGCTCGGTCAAGCACAGAGGGCGGCAAGCCAGCGATGAATTCGCGCGCTGACTTCAAAATATTTTTGTCCAGCAAGGCCTGTACCTCGGGCGTACGGCGCACGGTTGGGCAAAAGGCGCTTGCCCCAAGCCCATTGAAGTCGACGCGCCATCGGGCATTGCGGTTGGCTGGACCGGTGACAAATTTTTCAGGATCAAAAACAGAGGTGTATGGCCCTGTGGCTGCTGGCAAGTCATCAAGCGTCTTGCCATTGGCCAATTCCCTCAAATAACAAATCTGGCGCAGATAGGCGCTTCTGGGGCTGCTGGGGCTGCGTAGTCCGACTGCAGATTGGAAGAGTGCGCATGTCAGCTACAACAGCCGCAAGTTTTTTGCGGCTGCACCAATCACCGTACTCAAGGCCACCCGGTGATCCAGCGTGGCCAAGCAACCCTGATGGGCTTTTGCCAGCGCCAACAGGTAAACATCGGTGATCTGGTTATGGCCAAGTACGCGAGACCAGTCAACCAAGCCGCTGGTTCGCAGCGACAAGCTGTCGGGCCAGAATTCATGATCCAGGTCGCGACAAATTTCGCTCAATTTGTTGCTGACCGTGTTGAACCCTACCGGACCAAATGTGCTGTAGCCCGGCGGGTTCAATAGCCGAATCACACCGTTTTCCACAAAGGACAGGTCGCAATTTTCAGGTTCTTTTGCGCAAAGAAAGCCAGCGCTGTCGCGTGATGCGCATGCGCTTCGTCCAGCAGCGCAATCCAGACGTTGACATCAAGCAGATAGCGCAAGTCAAATGCCCTCTTGATCCATCAGATCGCGGACATGCTCAGTGGTGATGACCTCGCCACGCCGGGGCAATAACGCGTATTTGCTGGTCACGGGCGCGGGTTGCCCCATGCTCGCTGCGCGCAATTGGATTCCATCACGGGCAAGTTTTGAAATAGCCTGGCCGATTGAGATGCGTTCCCGCTTGGCTCGCTCACGGGCGTACGCAAAGATGTCGTCATCGAGGGCGAGTGTGGTTCTCATGAAAATAGCCTAGCATCAAAACATTGTTTTGGCATCACTACGGGGGGGTGATGCCACTGCGATAGTGAACGCGTTTATCGCCGAAGCAGACCTGATCGACCGGATCAAAATACTTCATTGACACCTGTATTGATCAGGTGCGTTTCATGCGCAAATTGCTCAATGTGGGCACCATGCGCGAGCGCATTCAGGCCGCACTGATCTTCGAAGAATCAAAGAAGACGGGCGTGCGCAAAGAGGCTGCGCTTGCCTTGCATTACCTTCTCAGCACCAACTCCGAAATGGGGCGAGCGGCCTTTAAGGGCTTATTTATAAATAACCTATCCAATTTACCCAGATCGGATGCAGTAATTCCACTCCCCGTGGAAATCGTTGCGATCAATTTTGATGTCAGCCATTTGCGCATCGGAGATGACCAACCCCTTGGGGTACTCGGCGGTGTCAAGTTCGGCTTGTACCGAGAGGCCGCTACGCGTCTTGGTATTGGCAATCAAGTTGACGATGACCTCATGACTGATCAAAGGGCGGCCACGCCAGTTCATCGTGATGAATGAGAACAACCTATGCTCGATCTTGTTCCACTTGCTCGTTCCTGGCGGAAAGTGGTGAACCCGAATGTCCATGCCAATTTCTTTGGCCAGACGACTGAGTTCGAGTTTCCATAAGCGCACCCGATGCCCGTTGCTGCCACCCCCGTCAGCAGTGATGGTCAATTGCCTGGCTTGCGGGTAGCGCTCTTTGCCCATGCTGAACCACCAACGCCGGATGGTTTGCACAGCAAACGCAGAGGTGTCATGGTCAGTGCCCACGCTCACCCACGCCTCATCAGCGCCGATGTCGTAAACCCCATAAGGGTTGGCTCGCCCGAGTTCTTTGTCAATGAAGTCGTGAACCTGCACCTTCTCAGGCTCCCCGCTGGGTAACCACTCCTGTCCGGCATTCTTGAAGTTGCCCACCAATTCCTTTTTCTTCGTATCCACCGATATCACCGGTTGGTTGGCTTGCAGGGCCGCAGTCACTGCAGCATTGATGTGCTCAAACTGGGCGTTGCGATCCGGACTTTGATTGCCCTCGAGTACCTTCACATTGGCTTGCAGGCTGAAGTTCAGGCTCTTGAGGAGTTTGCCCACGACCACGTGG
>PFKL01000110.1 GCA_002784245.1 Comamonadaceae bacterium CG_4_10_14_3_um_filter_60_75 | reverse complement strand
GCGTGGTAGCGCGCGCTGCCGATATGTCGCTGCACATCACTGCCCAGGGCCAGGTCCACCGCAAAATCGTAGTCGCGCGCCATGACCGCCATCTCGGCCTGCAGGGCGCGCGCCTTGCGCGGCGAATCGGCCACGTGCAAGTAGCCCTTGACCCAGTCGCAGGCGATGCCAAAGTCGCGAATGCGCTGATCAATCAAATCCAGCGATTGCAGCGACAGGTCCCAAGCCAAACGCGCTTGCGCCTTGCCCAACTGGTGTTCAAACGGTTCCTGGCCACTGGCAAAACCGGCGATCGCCTGACCACCGTTGCGCCCTGAGGCGCCAGAGCAGACGCGGTCAGCCTCCAGCACCGCGACCTGGTAGCCGCGTTGCGCCAGTTCAATGGCCGCCGACAGCCCGGCAAAACCCGCGCCCACCACCAGCACATCCACCGCCACGGTGTCCTGCACGCGTGGCAGCACATCGGGGCGCACCACGCTGGCTTCGTAATAGCTTTTCTGGTTGAGCTGGGTATCGGAGTTCAGCAACATGGTCGTCCCCAATCTTCAAGCGCGCTTGGCGACCTGGCCACACAAATACGTCCAGACCAGCGTCGCAGCGGCGTTGCTGGTCAACTCGGCATGGTCATACGCAGGCGCCACCTCGACACAGTCCATGCCCACCATGTTCAAGCCAGCCAGGTCTTCCAGCAGCGTCATCGCCTGCGCGCTGGTCAGGCCCCCGGGCTCGGGCGTGCCGGTGCCTGGCGCAAAGGCAGGGTCCAGACAATCGATGTCGAGCGTCAGGTAGCACGGGCGCTCGCCAATGCGCTCGCGGATTTGCGCAACCACCGGCGCGAGCGCCGCACCGTCCAACCCGCGCAGGTCACGTGCGGTAAAAATCAGGCCGCCAAGATCGTGCACGTACTCGCGTGCTGCGCGCAAGCCGCCCGAGCGCAGGCCGATTTGCACCGTGTGCTGCGGGCTGACCAGCTTTTCCTGGATCGCCTCGTAGGTCCAGGTGCCATGACCCGAGGGTTCGCCAAAATGGTCAACCCAGGTGTCGCAATGGGCGTCGAGATGCACCAGGGCCAGTTCGCCAAACTGCGCCCGCGCGGCGCGCAGCAACGCCAAGGTGGCCGAATGATCACCACCGAGAAACACACAGTGGTGGCGCGCCATCAACGCCACAGCCTGACTTTGAATCTGTGCGCGCACCATCTCCAGTGGCGAGGCGTTAGGCAAAGCCATGTCGTGCGCGTCACCCAAAAAACCCAGGGGACTGACCTCAAAAAGCGGATGAATACCGTCACACAGCATCAGGCTGGCAGCACGAATGGCTTGCGGGCCAAAGCGGGCGCCCGGGCGGTTGGTCACCGCGCCGTCAAAGGGCACGCCCACCACCGCAAATGGCTGATCGTGCAACGGTGGCGCGGCCAGAAACCGGTTGCTATTGAGCGCATAAGCAAACTGACCGACAGACATACAACTTCCTTTTGATGAACAAGCACAGTCAAACGTAAGCAATTGGCCGCAAGTTTCGCCAATTCTGGCGTTACCGGTGGGGCCAATTGTGCACGCCTGAGGCAATCCACTGTCCAGCATTGCAACCAGCCTCTGACCACGATCGCAGCGACAATGCACATCCCAACGACCTTTTTCAGCGCATCCATGCCCCACACCCGACCTGCCACCCCGCCCGTTTGGCTGGCCTATGGCCTGCTGGCCTTGAGCATGGCACTGGTTGGCAGCTACGTGGCGCTGAGCAAACCGCTGGTGACAGTGCTGCCGGTGTTTTTGCTTGCCTGGCTGCGCTTTGGCATTGGCACACTGGCCATGCCGCACTGGCTGATCAGACCCGCTGCCGAGCCGGCCATGAGCCGATCCACCAAACAACTGATTTTTCTGGAATCGTTCCTCGGCAATTTCATGTTCACGCTGTGCATGCTGTTTGGCGTGAGCCTGACCACTGCGGTGTCGGCGGGCGTCATCATGGCGTCGATCCCGGCGGTGGTGGCACTGCTGAGCTGGGTCTTTCTGCGCGAACGTATCAGCTCGCGGGTGCTGCTGGCTATTGCCTTGGCGGCGCTTGGTATTGCGCTTTTTTCGCTCTTTAAAACAGAGCTATCCGCTCAGTCAATACAAGGGCCAGAGGCCAATTTAATTAACAAAAATATCTGGCTTGGCAACTTGCTGGTGTTTTGCGCGGTGGTGTGTGAAGCGTCGTACGCGGTGATTGGCAAGAAACTCACCGGCAGCGTCTCGCCCAAGCGCATCACCGCGTTGATCAACCTGTGGGGCTTTGCGTTGATGACACCGATGGGACTCTACGCTGCGTGGCGATTCGACTTCTCGTCAGTTTCGGTCGGCAACTGGCTACTGCTGCTTTTTTACGGCCTGGCCGCCAGCGTCTGGACGGTCTGGCTTTGGATGACCGGCCTGAAAACCGTGCCAGCCGCGCGCGCCGGCGTGTTCACCGTCATGTTGCCCATCTCTGCCGCGGCGGTGGGCGTGTTGGTATTGGGTGAAACGCTGAGCGCGATGCAATTATTTGCCTTTGGCTTGTGTCTGGCCGGCGTCGTGCTGGCCACCTTGCCAGCACGGCGCACCGACGCCTGAGGCCTGTTCAGAGCAGTGGTTGCGCGCTGACAACCATGCCGTCAGCGTCGGCGTACAACCAGTCGCCTGGGTTCACCCAGACCCCCTGCATCTGCACCGGCAAGTCTTTGAGACCCTGGTTCTTCTTTTCAGTGGGCATCGGCATGGCCGCCAGCGCGCGGATACCCACATCCAGCGGCGCCAGTTCAGCCACATCGCGCACGCAACCGTCAATCACCACACCGGCCCAGCCGTTGCGCGCCGCTGCAGCGCCGAGGTTGCCACCGAGCAGCGCCCGGCGCAGCGAACCCGCGCCGTCGACCACCAGCACCTTGCCAACGCACCCGTGCGTTGTCTCTACCGTGCCACAGGAATCGACGGCCGCCTTGACCAGCGTGTTGTCTTCAAAACATTTCACGGTCTCGACCGGTCCGTAAAAAACGCGGCGCGCGCCGAAGTCCAAAAAAACCGGCGGCAACACCCGAAACTGGTCGGGCGAATCGTTTTTATGCGCGTCGCACAGATCACAAGTGGCAAATGGAACGGTCATATTGCAAGTCCTTCAAAACGAAAAATTGTAGGTTGTGGCTATTACCTTGACAAATATTGATCTTTCGCCAGGAATTTAGCGTCTTCCCTCTTGGAAAAGCGGTTTTTTCCCAGTAGCATCCGCACCAACCAGCAAGAGCGATGTCTTTTCTGGTCATTGTTCAACTCTCAACAGGACACACACTATGGCAACTGCAAAAAAAGCACCAGCAAAAAAAGCTGCTCCCGCAAAGAAAGCCGCCCCGGCCAAAAAAGCGGCTCCGGCCAAGAAGGCCGCCCCTGCTAAAAAAGTAGTGGCGAAAAAAGCGGCTCCGGCCAAAAAAGTGGTTGCCAAAAAAGTACCCGCCAAGAAACGTGCTGTCAACGCCGCGTTCATGAAAGCGCTGACGCCCAGCAGCGCGCTGGCTGCCATCGTCGGTGGCAAACCTCTGCCGCGCACTGAAGTGGTCAAGCAGATGTGGGTTTACATCAAGAAGAACAAACTGCAAGACGCCATCAACAAGCGCATGATCAATGCAGATGCCAAGCTCAAGGAAGTCTTTGGCAAGGCCCAGGTCACCATGTTCGAGATGGCCGGCCTGATCGGCAAACACCTCAAGTAATCTTTTGGAGATTTCAGCAAAAAGGCCGACACAAGTCGGCCTTTTTGTTTGTGGCATCATCGCGGCCACAACAAAACCCTCTGCCTTCGATGCTGCGTTTTTTACTGACCCGCTTCAGCCTGATCATCCCGACCTTCATCGGCATGACACTGGTAGCTTTCTTCCTGATCCGGCTGGTCCCCGGCGACCCCATCGAAACGTTGGCCGGCGAGCGCGGTATTGACGCGGCTCGCCACGCCGAACTGCTCAAGGTCTATGGACTCGATCGCCCTGTCATGGTGCAATACGGCATCTACATTGGCCGCGTGTTGCAGGGTGATCTGGGTACCTCCATCATTACCCACGCGCCGGTGCTGCAGGAGTTCAAGGCGCTGTTTCCGGCCACGATCGAACTGGCCTTGGCAGCCATGCTGTTCGCGCTGGTGATCGGCATTCCGGCGGGTATCCTGGCGGCAGTCAAGCGCAACACCATTCTGGACCATGGCGTCATGGGGGTGTCCCTCACTGGCTACTCGATGCCGATTTTCTGGTGGGGTTTGCTGCTGATCCTGCTGTTTTCGGTACAGCTGGACCTGACGCCTGTGTCGGGCCGCATTGCCGTCGAATACTTTATTGAGCCCGTCACCGGCTTCTTGCTGATTGACACCTGGCTGGCCGGTGACAAAGACGCGTTCTGGTCGGCCCTAACGCATCTGATCCTGCCGATGATTGTGCTGGGCACCAATCCGCTGGCGGTGATTGCTCGCATGACACGCTCAGCCATGCTCGAGGTGCTGGGTGAAGATTACATACGCACCGCGCGGGCCAAGGGCTTGTCGAATATACGCGTGGTTGCCGTGCACGCGCTGCGCAATGCCTTGATCCCGGTGATCACCGTCATTGGCCTGCAAATCGGCGTGCTGTTTACCGGTGCGATCCTGACCGAAACCATTTTTTCCTGGCCAGGTGTGGGTAAATGGATGGTTGAAGCCATTGGCCGACGTGACTATCCCGTCTTGCAAGGCGGCATTTTGTTGCTCGGCGGCATGGTGATGCTGGTCAACCTGCTGGTCGATGTGACCTACGGCATCATCAACCCGCGCATTCGGCATTGAGGGCCAACCATGACCACACTGACCGACGCAACCAACTATGCACCGCAGCACCCGCTGCGTGAATTCTGGGACTACTTTTCAAGTAACAAGGGCGCTGTCGCCGGCTTGGTGATCGTGCTGCTGGTGCTGCTGCTGGCCGCGTTTGCGCCGTGGATCGCACCCTATGCGCCCGATGCCACCAACCCAAGCGTCTTCCTGGTTCCCCCGGCCTGGCAGACTGGCGGCAGCAGCGCGCACCTGCTCGGCACCGACGCCATTGGCCGCGACATCCTGTCACGCTTGATTCATGGCGCACGCCTGTCGCTGGCCATTGGCCTGATGGTTGTTGTGCTGTCGGTGGTGCTGGGTGTTGTGCTGGGTCTGACGGCGGGATATTTCCGCGGCGTTTTTGAGGTCACGGTGATGCGCATCATGGACATCATCCTGACGCTGCCCAGCCTGCTGTTGGCCATCGTCATCGTCGCCATTCTCGGCCCGGGTCTGGTCAACGCCATGCTGGCGGTGGCGGTGGTGGTGCTGCCGCATTACGTGCGCATCACGCGCGCTGCGGTCATCTCGGAAATGAGCCGCGACTACGTGACTGCCGCGCGCATGAACGGCGCCGGCCACCTGCGCCTGATGTTTTCCGAGGTGCTGCCCAACTGCACTGCACCGTTGATCGTGCAAGCGTCACTGGGTATCTCTGCCGCAATTCTGGACGCCGCCGCCTTAGGCTTTCTGGGGCTGGGCGCCCAACCGCCGTCGCCTGAATGGGGCACGATGCTCGCTGATGCGCGTGAATTCGTGCTGCGTGCCTGGTGGGTGGTCACCTTCCCGGGCCTGGCAATTTTGATCACGGTGCTGGCCTTCAACCTGCTGGGTGATGGCCTGCGCGACGCGTTTGACCCCAAGCTCAAACGCTGAAAAGGGTTTGTCGATGGCGTTGCTTGAAATCAAAAATCTGTCGGTGCGGTTTCCGTCAAAAACTGCTGTCATGCACGCCGTCGATGGCGTGTCACTCTCGCTCGACGCGGGCGACGTGCTGGGCATTGTCGGCGAGTCGGGCTCGGGCAAGAGCGTCACCATGATGGCCTTGATGGGGCTGGTGGCCTACCCAGGCCAGATCAGCGCCGACAGCCTGCGTTTTGACGGTCACGACCTGCTGCACCTGTCTGACAGCCAACGCCGCAAAGTGATTGGCAAAGACATGGCGATGATTTTTCAGGACCCCACCACCAGCTTGAACCCGTGTTTCACCGTTGGCTTCCAGATGGCCGAGTCGCTGCAGCTGCACCTGGGGCTGGACCGAAAGGCGGCGCACATGCGCTCGATTGAGTTGCTGGAACAAGTCGGTATCCCGGCGCCCGAGAGCCGTCTGGGCATCTACCCGCACCAGCTCTCGGGCGGCATGAGCCAACGGGTGATGATCGCCATGGCGATTTCCTGCAACCCGAAACTGCTGATTGCCGACGAACCGACCACCGCGCTGGATGTGACGATCCAGGCGCAGATTCTGGACCTGCTGCGCACCTTGCAAAAAGACCTCAACATGGCGCTGGTGCTGATCACCCACAACATGGGTGTGGTCAGCGAAATGGCGCAGCGCGTGGCGGTAATGTACGCTGGGCAAATCATGGAAGAGCGCAGCGCACATGCCATGTTTGATCAACCGCAACACCCCTATACCGAAGCACTGCTGGCGGCCATGCCCGAGCGCAGCGACGGCTCCACCCGCTTGGCCACCATCCCCGGTATGGTGCCCGGCCTCTATGACCGGCCGACGGGGTGCCTGTTTGCGCCGCGCTGCCAGTACGCCAACGCGCACTGCCGCAGCGAACGCCCCGTCTTGCGTGACTGGCAGGACGGCCGCGTCTGCTGCCACACGCCCATGGCCACTGACCCGGTGGTAACCGAGGTGCTGGCATGAGCACCGCTGCGCAACCGGTGGTCGTCGCGCGCGACCTGAAGCAGGTCTACACCCTCAACCATGGCGCGTTTCGCCCAGTCGATCATCTGCAAGCGGTTAGCGGCGTTTCTTTCACCATTGAGGCGGGCAAAACGCTGGCGGTGGTGGGCGAATCCGGCTGCGGCAAATCCACGCTGGCACGCATGGTGTCGTTGATTGAAACACCTGCGGCGGGCGAACTCAAACTCGGGCTGGTGGATGTGCTGCAGGCCAGCACGGCCGAGCGCCACGCGCTGCGCCGTACGGTGCAGCTGGTGTTTCAAAACCCTTACGGCTCACTCAATCCGCGCAAAAAAATCGGCGCGATTCTTGAAGCCCCGCTGGAAATCAACACCACGCTCGATGCAACACAGCGCGCCGAACAGGCCAAAGCCATGCTGGCGCTGGTGGGCTTACGCCCGGAGCACTACGACCGTTACCCGCACATGTTCTCGGGCGGCCAGCGCCAGCGCATCGCCATTGCTCGCGCGCTGATGCTCAAGCCCGCGCTGATCGTCGCTGACGAACCGGTCAGCGCGCTGGACGTCTCCATCCAGGCGCAGGTGCTCAACTTGTTGGCTGACTTGCAGCGCGAGTTGGGCCTGGCCTACCTGTTCATCTCGCACGACCTGGGCGTGGTGCGCCATATTGCCGACGACCTGCTGGTGATGTACCTCGGCCACACCATGGAACAAGGCGATAAACGCACCATTTTTGCGCAACCGCTGCACCCATATACGCAGGCGCTGCTGGCGTCCACCCCCGGAATTGCTGGCTCGGGCGCGGCGCGGCAACGCATCGTGCTCAAGGGCGAACTGCCCTCGCCGCTCAATCCGCCCAGTGGCTGTGTGTTTTGCACGCGCTGCGCGCATGTGACGGCACAATGCGAGTCGCAGCGACCGGTGTTGCGCGAGCTCGCTGGCAGGCAAATTGCTTGTCACCATGCTGAACAATTTATCCAACCCGCTGCTGTTGCAGCATCAACCTGACAGGAGTCCACAAGATGACTTTTTCAACCTCCGTTGCGCTCAGTCGCAAGTTCAAACGCGCGGCGCTGTGTGCGCTGGCGGTGCCCGCGCTGATGGCCACCGCTGGCGTGTCGGCCAAGACGCTGGTGTACTGCTCTGAAGGCAGTCCGGAAAACTTTTACCCCGGCATCAACACCACGGGCACCTCGTTCGACGCGGGTGTGCAAATCTATGACACACCGGTGCAGTTTGAACGCGGCGGCACCAAGGTGTTACCGGCCCTGGCGCAAAGTTGGGACGTCTCCAAAGACGGCAAGCAATACATCTTCCACCTGCGCAAGGGTGTCAAGTGGCACAGCAACAAGAACTTCAAGCCAACGCGCGACTTCAACGCCGATGACTTCATCTTCTCGATCGAGCGCCAATGGAAGAAGGAAGACCCTTACTTCAAGGTCACCAGCTCCAACCACTCGTACTTTGACGACATGAACATGCCGGCGCTGTTGAAGTCGGTGGACAAGATCGACGAATACACCGTCAAGATCACCTTGAATGCACCCGAGGCACCGTTCCTGGCGAACATGGCCATGCCGCACAACGGCGTGCAGTCCAAGGAATACGCCATTGCCATGCTCAAGGCCGGCACGCCAGAGAAAATTGACCAGGAGCCGATTGGCACCGGCCCGTTCTCCCTGATTCAATACCAAAAAGACGCGCTGATCCGTTACAAGGCGTTCCCGCAGTACTGGGCTGGCAAGGCCAAGATTGACGACCTGATCTTCTCGATCACGCCCGACGCATCGGTGCGCTGGGCCAAACTGCAAAAAGGCGAGTGCCACGTCATGCCCTACCCGGCACCGGCTGATGTTCCGGCCATGCGCAAGGACGCTAACGTCAAAGTGCTGGAGCAACCCGGCCTGAACGTCGGCTACCTGGCCTACAACACCACCAAAAAACCGTTCGACGACGTGCGCGTGCGCAAGGCCGTCAATATGGCGCTGAACAAAAAAGCCATCGTCGACGCAGTCTATCTGGGCACCGGCATCCCGGCCACCAATCCGATCCCGCCCACCATGTGGTCGTACAACAAGTCGATCAAGGACGACGCCTACAACCCGGCCGAAGCCAAGAAGTTGCTGGCTGCGGCTGGCCTGAAAGACGGCTTCAGTACCGACCTGTGGGCCATGCCGGTACAGCGCCCATACAACCCCAACGCCAGGCGCATTGCCGAGCTGATGCAAGCCGACCTGGCCAAGGTCGGCATCAAGGCCGAGATCAAGAGCTTTGAGTGGGGCGAATACCGCAAACGCATGCAAGCGGGTGAACACCAGATGGGCATGCTGGGCTGGACCGGAGACAACGGCGACCCGGACAACTTCCTGAACGTCTTGCTCGGCTGCGCGTCAGCCAAATCCAACGGCTCCAACGTCGCCAAGTTCTGCTACCAGCCGTTTGAAGACCTGATCCAGAAGGCCAAGGTGACATCCAACCAGGCCGAGCGCACCAAGCTTTATGAAAAGGCCCAGGTGATCTTCAAGGAACAGGCGCCGTGGTTCACCATTGCGCACGCGGTGGCGCTCAAGCCAGTGCGCAAGGAAGTGGTTGACTTCAAGATCAGCCCGTTTGGCACCCACGTGTTTTACGGTGTCGATATCGTTAAATAAGCGCACCCAACACGCCACAAAAAAGCCAGCGCAAGCTGGCTTTTTTGTGGGCCATGATCCATCGCATTCACCTAAAATCCCGTCATCGCGCCCGTCTGTTATCCGCGATCCACGTTGTGTTTTTGTCGCTGTATTGTGGCTTTGGGCAGTCGACGGTATTCGGCCAAGTCCGTGGGACTTGACTGGCATCACCGTCACTTTGCTTTGCACTACCATCATCTTTTTGGCGCCACGACACGCCTGATTTTTTTAAGAAAAAAAGGCTCTAGCCCTTATAAAACAAGCGCGATGCGCTCATATTTTTGATAACTCCGCTGCAACACCTTTTCCGCCACCCCGCTGCCCGCTCGCGCCTGCAAACCGAGGTGCGCGGCCTGTGGCTTCTGGCCTGGCCGATTCTGGTGGGGCAACTTGCCAACGTCGGCATGGCGGTGGTCGACGTGGCCATGGCCGGGCACGCCTCGGCGCAAGACCTGGCTGGCGTGTCGATTGGCGTGTCAATCTGGAACATGCTGATGCTGGGGTTGATCGGGCTGATGATGGCCATCAGCCCGGTGGTGGCGCACCATGTGGGCGCCGGGCGCACGCCGCAGATTGCCTCGGACGTGCGCCAGGGTCTTTGGCTGGGTTTGGGCGCGGGGCTGCTCGCCATGGTGGCGGCCAACCTGGCCACGCTGGTGTTTGACAGCATGCAGCTGGAGCCCTACGTGCACGACCTGGCGGTAAATTTTGTGCGCGTTACCAGCCTGGCGTTTCCACTGTTTGCGCTATACCGCGTGCTCTACGGCTACAGCACCAGCCTGAATCAGACCAAGCCGTTGATGCTTATTGCGCTGGCCTCGCTGGTGCTCAACATTGTGGTCAACAGCTTGTTGGTGTTTGGCACGCTGGGTTTTCCGCGCCTGGGCGGCCTGGGCTGCGCCTGGGCCACCTTGATCACGGTTGCGTTCAATCTGCTGGGGTTGTTGGCCTGGATGCACCGAAGCGCCGTATACCGCGCCACCTGGCCGCTGGCGCAATGGGAGTCGCCGCGCTGGGCACCGATCAAAAACCTGCTCAAGCTGGGTCTGCCGATCGGCATCACCTACTTTGCCGAGACCAGCGCCTTCAGCCTGATCGCGCTGCTGATCGCCGGCTTTGGCAGCACCGAGGTGGCAGCGCACCAGATTGCGCTCAATTTCAGTTCGGTGGTGTTCATGGTGCCGCTGAGCCTGGGGCTGG
>PFKL01000028.1 GCA_002784245.1 Comamonadaceae bacterium CG_4_10_14_3_um_filter_60_75 | reverse complement strand
AAGTGTGAACATGACGCCAGCTGCACCAAGATCAGAGCGCACCATACGCTGAATACCCGCGCTGAGCGCGACATGTTCATGGGCAAACCCTTTGTGCACCCGGTAGCTGATGGCACGGTCGTTGTAAAGCGACGCAAACACTTCGCGAATTTTGTGCAATATCGCTTCGATGCCAGTCACGTTGAGAAAAGTCTCTTGTTGCCCAGCAAAAGACGCATCAGGCAGGTCTTCGGCGGTGGCCGACGAGCGCACCGCAAAAGACGCCTGCGCATTCGCGCCGCAGAGTGTCACAAACGCCGCGCGGATCCCGGCCTCGAAATCAGCCGGAAACGGCTGATTTTCAACCATCGCGCGGATTTCAGCGCCTGCGACAGCCAGCGCATTGACGTCTTCGGTATCGAGCTTGGCCAAACGATCGTTGATTTTCTGGCTCAAGTTGCCAAACTTCAAGAACTCGCGGAATGCATGCGCCGTCGTCGCAAACCCGGTAGGCACTTTGACCCCCGTAGGTAAATTGGAGATCATTTCACCCAGGCTCGCGTTCTTGCCACCAACCGAATCGACATCGGTCATTCTCAGCTTTTCAAAGGGCACCACTAGATCGGTCGGCGCAAAAAGTGCAGTCATGAATATCTCCAGAAGTTAAAAAAAACGGGGCGCATGCAGGCGATTTTCGTTTTGGTGTTGTGGTCTGGAAGCCGCCTGAAGCCGAAACTAATTCGATGATAATAATTGTAGGCCTGAACAAAACTGACGCCGCGCAAACCCAGTGCGCGACGACGTGCCAAAAAGAGCCCTTTTATTCAACCCGACCCACCTCCGCCATGCCTAACCGAACCGTATTCTTTGTCTCTGACGGCACCGGCATCACCGCCGAGACCTTTGGTAACGCGATCCTGAACCAGTTTGAATCCGAACTGCAGCGTGTCAGATTGCCGTTTGTTGACAACGTGGACAAGGCACACAGCGCCGTTCGCCAGATCAACCACGCCGGCGTCATCGACAACAAACGTCCGATTGTTTTTTTGACGTTGGCCAACTCAGAGGTGTTGCAGGTCATCC
The DNA here is from genome assembly GCA_002784245.1 of Comamonadaceae bacterium CG_4_10_14_3_um_filter_60_75. GTDB lineage: Bacteria > Pseudomonadota > Gammaproteobacteria > Burkholderiales > Burkholderiaceae_C > Rhodoferax. Next base: position 9,139 of record PFKL01000028.1, on the reverse strand, counting down.
AGGACGGCTGTCAGGGTATGCTGATGGATATGTTCAGCACCTTTGTTCACCCGCTGGAAAAAGAACTGAACCTCAAGTCGAATCACCGCATTGGCCGCTTCAGTGACTCAAGCAAAAGTGAGCAATACCAGTCGCGCATCGAGGCTATCAACTTTTCACTCGAGCACGACGACGGCCAGTCCAACCGTGATCTCGAAAATTCCGATGTGATTCTGGTGGGCGTCAGTCGCAGCGGCAAGACGCCGACCTCCCTTTATCTGGCGATGCAATACGGGCTCAAGGCGTCCAATTACCCGCTTATTCCTGAAGATTTTGAACGACAGGACTTGCCTCCGGCACTCAAAGCCCAGCGCAAAAAACTCTTTGGCCTGAGCATTCAGCCTGAGCGCCTGAGCGAGATACGCAATGAGCGCCGACCCAATTCCAAATACGCCTCATTGGAAAACTGCCGCCACGAAGTCCGCGAAGCCGAAGCGATGATGCGCCGCTCGGGCATCCGCTGGCTGTCAACCACCACCAAATCGATCGAAGAAATATCGACCACCATCCTCCAGGAATTGCGGCCCGAACGTCTGAAGTACTGATACCCGCCGCTTACAAGCCCAACGCTGCAATGCCAGCCCGGGCGATTTGCGCGTCTTCCACTGATTTGACGCCACTGACACCGACCGCGCCAAGACAAACATCGTCTTTCAGGATCGGCACACCACCTTCCAACATGCCGTCGATGCCGGGCACCGTCACAAATGCAACGCGACCACCATTAATTACATCCTCGTAAGTTTTGCTCTCACGGCGCCCCATCGCTGACGTGCGCGCCTTGGCCGGTGCGATATGCGCCGATAGCGCTGCAGCACCGTCAAGTCGCTGAAGCCACAGCAACTCGCCGCCGTCGTCCACGATGGCGATGGTCACCGCCCAACGATTGCGCATGGCCTCGGCCTCGGCTGCGGCAGCGATCGCCTTGACGTCTGTCATCTCAAGAAAAAGTTTGGTTTTCATTTGGAAAAATCGGTGTTGGCAACGTCTTGAGCATACCCCTCTGGCAGCGTCCGTTTACCCTCAACCTGGTTGCAAGAGGCCTCACAAAAAGTAGGAACAGCGACAAAAACCTGACTTGAATTGTCGACCCCAACCTTAAAATGAACGCTACTTGTTTACCAACCGACCTCAAGGAGGCCTTTCATGACAGATCACATCCAATCCATTGACCGCGGCTACGGCTACATGTCGCAAGAGCGCAACAAGGTTCTGCGCAACACTTATTGGCTGCTGGCGCTCAGCCTGGTTCCTACCGTTTTTGGTGCCTGGCTCGGTGTTGCCACCGGCATCACGCAATCGCTGAGCGGCGGCGTCGGCCTGGTGGTGTTTTTGGGTGGCGCGTTTGGCTTCATGTACGCTATTGAAAAAACCAAGAATTCAGCGGCCGGCGTGCCGGTGCTGCTAGGCTTTACCTTCTTCATGGGGCTGATGCTATCGCGCATGATCGCGATGGTGCTGGGTTTCAAAAACGGCCCTGAGTTGATCATGACCGCTTTCGGCGGCACGGCGGGTGTATTTTTTGTGATGGCCAGCTTGTCCAGCGTCATCAAACGTGACTTGTCGGGTATGGGCAAGTGGCTATTCGTCGGCGCATTGGCTATTTTGGTGGGCGGCATCATCAACGTGTTTATTGGTTCCACCGCTGGCATGATGGCGATTTCGGTCATGGCTATCGGTGTCTTTAGCGCCTATATGTTGTATGACCTCAAACGTATTGTCGACGGTGGTGAGACCAACTACATCAGCGCCACGTTGGCGCTGTACCTGGATATCATCAACGTGTTTCAGAGCCTGCTGGCCTTGCTCGGCATCATGGGTGGCGAACGCGATTGACCCCTTGCCGGCCTAGCCAACAAACAAAAGGCCCATTCGGGCCTTTTTTGCTGCTTAGCTGAAAATTGACCGTGTTTGAATCGAAACCGTAACCGTATTTTGATTCGCCAACCCTTTGACGCTTTATGTCCAGACGCTTAGCTGTTGTTGTCGCTGCCTTGTCGCTTTCGGCCTGTGACCTGTTGGGCCTGGGCCCAGATCCACGCATTGCCCAACGCGAAGCCGAGGCCAAGGCCATTGGCGCGGCCTGTCGGCACGGACTGCGCAGCATTGAAGACTGCTACGCTCTCAACAAAGGCATCAACAAAGCGTTCATCTACAGCGGCTGGCTGGAAATGGACGCCTACATGCGCGACAACAAGATTGAAGGCCTGCGTGCTGAAATCCAGCCCGCTGAACCAACCAAACCTGCCTCTGGCGCGCCGGTTGAAGAAGTTATCAACGAGTCGTCAGCAAAAGGCAAAGCACCTGCGCGCTAACGCTGCGTTGATGTGAGCGGGTCAACGCGATCGAAAACCGCCATGCTTTCCACATGCGCCGTGTGCGGGAACATGTTGATCACGCCAGCAGAACGACATCGGTAGCCAGCCTCGTGCACCAGCAACCCAGCGTCGCGCGCCAGCGTCGCTGGATTGCAGCTCACATAGACAATCCGCTGTGGTGGCGTCCATGCTGCGGCGCCTGGTGTCGTCTCCACCCCTTCGGCGCCATTTGACTGCTGATACAAATCGGCCAGCGCACGTACCAGGGAAAAAGCGCCTTCACGCGGTGGATCAATCAGCCAGCGCTCGGCGCTACCATCCTGTACCAGCAACGCCGGGGTCATTTCAAACAGATTTCGCGCTACAAAATTTGTATCACATAACGCTTGATAGACTGGGGCTGTAGCTTTGTTTTTTATATAATTATGCCGCGCGCGCTGGACCAGCGTTTCGCTACCCTCCACGCCCAGCACTTGCCCCGCCTGGGTCGCCAGCGGCAAGGTGAAATTGCCCAAACCACAAAACCAGTCAATCACCCGATCGCCTTTTTGCACCGCCAGCAAACGCAGCGCCTGGGACACCAGAATACGGTTGATCTGCGGATTGACCTGGGTAAAGTCGGTCGGCCTGAAGGGCATGGTAATGCCAAACTCTGGCAGCGCGTAACTGAGTTCCTGCGCCGAGTCCTCCAGCAGTTGCACCGTTTCAGGCCCTTTGGACTGCAACCACCACTGCACCCCCACCGCCACATGCTGTTGCGCAAAAGTTTTCAAGCGGGCCAGGTCAGCTTCGGTCAATGGAGCCAGATGCCGCAGCACCAGTGCCATCACCGCATCACCACACGCCAGTTCAATCTGCGGGCAGGTCTCTACCGCATCAAGCGACTGAATCAGCGAGCGCAAAGGCAGCAACAAATTGCTCACCGAAGCAGGCAACACCGGGCAGCTTTTCATATCAGCGACATAGCTGCTTTTACGTTCGTGAAAACCGATCAGCACCGTGCCTTTTTTTCGGACATGGCGCACCGAAAGCCGCGCACGGTAGCGGTAGCCCCAGGTCGGCCCCTCAATGGGACGCAGGATCTGTTCCGGCTTGACCTTGCCCAGGTGCCACAAACCGTCTTCCAGCACGCGTTGCTTGACCGCAACCTGCGCGGTGCTGTGCAAATGTTGCATCTTGCAACCACCGCACGCACCGGCATGCAAGCCAAAATGCAGGCAGCCCGGCTCGACGCGTTGCGACGACGCCTTGTGCAACTGTACCAATGTGCCTTGCTCCCAGTTGTTCTTTCTCCGGTTGACCCTGACGCTGACCGACTCAAAAGGCAATGCGCCCTCGATGAAAACCACCTTGCCGTCGGCGCTGTGTGCAACGCCTTGACCGTCGCTGTCAAGCGACTCCACCCATAAACGCGCAGCGGGCGCCGCGCCAGCAAGCAGCGTTAGTTTGTCGTCAACCATGAAATTCGGTGCAAGAGAAAAGGAAGCTCGCCGCAAAAAGCGGAACGTGCGGGGTTAACGCGCAGGCAAGTGCTTGAGAGGGTCCACCGGCTTGCCCTGGCGACGGACCTCAAAATGCAGCTTGACGCGATCTGCATCACTGTCGCCCATTTCAGCGATCTTCTGCCCTTTGAGCACCGACTGGTCCTCCTTGACCAGCAGCGTGCGGTTATGTGCATACGCCGTCAAAAAGATATTGTCGTGTTTGAGGATGATCAGGTTTCCGTAGCCACGCAACCCGGCTCCGACGTAGACAACACGGCCGTCGGCAACAGCCAATACCGGGTCGCCGACCTTGCCAGCCAGATCAACCCCCTTGTTTTTGACCTCATCAAAACCAGCGAGCACACTGCCGTTCACCGGCCAAATCCAGTTGGTCGCAGGCTCTGGGGCAGTTGGCGTCACTGGCACTACCGCCGTCACAGGGGGCGGGGCCAGGGCTGCGGTCGGTTGATCTACGGGCGCAGTTGCAACTACCGGCTTGGGCACCGGCTTGATCACCACTTCTCCTGACAACGGGGCAATCACGCGCAGCACCTGCCCCACTTCGATACGGTTGGGATTGTCCAACTGATTCCAATTGGCCAGATCACGAAAAGATTGACCATGCTCCAAGGCTATTTTCAGCAAGGTATCACCCGGCTTGACGGTGTAGTAGCCGATCTTTCCGGCGTTGTCAAAACCAGGCGCCTGCTTGACACCAGGGGCGTCGGCGGTGCTCGCTGGTGCAGACGCAATACGGGCGGGGCGCTCCTCAACCGGTGCCCGATTCAGGCTGGTTGACCCACAGCCAGCCAGACCGAAAGCCATAGCACACAGCAACAGCGCACCGAAATAGCGAAGGAACACACGTTTCATAAACACCCTAGTCAAGCGACACCAGATTTTAAAGGGACAAAGCGAACCGTTTCCATCATAGTCTGCCGCACGCCCTGAGCCGTCTTGTCCACCACCACCAAGGCCTGCTCGCCGCCGTTGAGCGCTGCGGCACACACTGGCGCGACCAAGCGGCCGCCCACCGCCAGTTGATTCAACCAACACGCCGGAATCGCCTCGCCCCCAGCGGCTGCGATGATGCCGACGTAGGGCGCACCCTTGGCGTAGCCCTGCATACCGTCGCCAAACAGCAGGTGCACATTGGCCAGGCGCAAGTGGCGCAGATTGTCTCGGGCCTTGTCATGCAAACCGCGCAAGCGCTCAATCGAATAAACCTCGTCAAATAACTGGCCGAGCAAAGCCGCCTGGTAGCCACAGCCGGTTCCAATCTCCAGCACCCGACCCGCACGACCCGCAACACCATCACACAACAGCGCCAACATGCGTGCAACCACTGAGGGCTTGGAGATCGTTTGTCCCAATCCAATGGGCAAACTGGTGTCCTCGTACGCCTGATTCACCAGCGCCGAATCAACAAAACGGTCCCTGTCAATCGCCGCCAAGGCCGCAAGCACGCGGGGATGGTTGACCCCTCCCTGCGCAATTTTGGCCACCATTTTCTGCCGCACCGCCCCCGAATCCAGCCCGACGCCGATCGGCGCCACATGGGATTGTGTGTAGCCACGGATCGACGCAAGCTTGCCACCAGACGCTGCTACGGGCTCAACACTTACCAGCCGAGCCGGAAAAGCCGGGCGGACCTTGGCCCCGGATGGATGACGCTGCGTCATGGCGCCTGGTCACCGGTCGCCGCCGCAGCTGACAAAAGCGACGCTGTCTGCGCCCAGTAGCCCAACCGCTCATGGTCGGTCAGATCAACCTGCAAGGGCGTCATCGCCACACACCCCTGCGCTGTGGCATGAAAGTCGGTGCCCTCCGCGTCATCTTTGGCAGCACCAGCGGCACCAATCCAGTACATGGTTTCACCACGAGGGTTTTGTTGGGTGATGACCGCCTCGGCCGCATGACGACGCCCCAAACGACACAACTTGACGGCACCGAGCTGCTCCAAGGGCAGATTGGGAATATTGACATTGAGCAGCCAGGCGCCACCGCCCAGTAACTTTTGCGCAGACAAATTTTGAACCAGCTCGCGTGCACGCTGAGCCGCTGCATCCAGATGCTTCCAGTCGCGCTCCACCTGCGAGAACGCAATCGACGGGATGCCAAACAGATAGCCTTCCATGGCCGCGCCCACGGTGCCTGAATAAATCGTATCGTCACCCATGTTGGCGCCGTTGTTGATGCCAGAGACCACCAGATCAGGCCGATAGTCCAGCAAACCGGTCAAGGCAATATGGACACAGTCGGCAGGCGTGCCGTTCACAAAACGAAACCCGTTGGCAGCGCGGTTGACATACAGGGGTGAATGGACCGACAACGCATTCGACTTGGCACTGTTGTTGTGCTCCGGAGCCACCACATCCACTTCGGCGACATCCTTGAGCGCGTCATAGAGCGCCACAATGCCTGGCGCCCGAAAACCGTCGTCATTACAAATCAAAATTTTCATGTAGACCCCTGGTTGAGCGGTGGATTGTAAAAGCCACCGCCTATTGGGGTCACACGCATCTTCACTTAGGGATCATGAACTTCGACTCTTCGCGCACCTTGCCGGGCGAGTCGAGCGACTCGATCTCGAAATGAATCTCGTGCGAACCCGGCGCAGCCACTTCAAACGGGGCCTGCACCCGCACCGGCATGGTGCGTGCTTCGGTCGACTTCACCTCGATCGTGTCGTCTGAGGTCACCACCAGACCTGGCAAACCTTCCACCGTCACCCGGTAACGCTGATTGGACTCGGTGGCGTTCATGATCTGCAAGCGGTAGACGTTTTCGGTCTTGCCTGCCTCGACCACACGCGCCATGACACCCCGGTCGCGCACCACGTCCACCTTGAAGGGCGTGCGCGTGGCCAATGTCACGAAAATCGCTGTAACAATGCCCAGCAACACGGTGGTGTAGACCAGCACACGGGGCCGCAAGACGTGGTGCACCACCTGTTTTTGTGACCAATGGTTGGCAATCGCGTTTTCAGTTGAGTACTTGACCAGACCACGCGGGTAGCCCACCTTGTCCATCACCGTGTCACACACGTCGGCACACGCACCGCAGCCAATGCACTGGTACTGCAAGCCGTTGCGAATATCAATGCCGGTCGGACAGACCTGCACACACAAGCTGCAGTCAACACAGGCCCCGAGATTCAACTTGGCCGGGTCGGCGCTTTTCTTGCGTGCACCGCGCGGCTCACCGCGCTCGGCGTCGTAGGTCACGATCAGGGTATCGCGGTCGAACATGGCGCTTTGGAAGCGGGCGTACGGGCACATGTGCAAGCACACCATTTCACGCATGAAACCAGCATTACCGTACGTCGCGAAACCGTAAAAAACAACCCAGAAAATTTCCCATGAACCCAAGTCCAGCACCATCACCTCATGTGCCAGCACCTTGATTGGCGTGAAATATCCGACAAAGGTAAACCCGGTCCACACCGCAATCGCCAGCCAGATGAAGTGCTTGGCGAACTTGCGAACGAATTTCTCCATCGAGAAGCCCGCCTCATCCCGCCGTATACGCGCCGAACGGTCGCCCTCGACCATTTTTTCAACCCACAGGAATATCTCGGTGTAGACCGTCTGCGGACAGGCGTAACCGCACCACAGTCGACCAGCCACCGCGGTAAAGAGAAACAAAGACAGCGCCGCGATGATCAGCATGCCGGTTAGGTAAATCAGGTCCTGCGGGTACAGCACCAAACCGAACAAGTAAAACCGGCGCTCAACAAGATCAAACAAAACGGCTTGGCGATGACCCCACTCCACCCAAGGCAGACCGTAAAACACAATCTGTGTGAGCCACACCATGACCCAACGCCAGTTGGCAAAAAAGCCTTTGACGCTACGCGGATAAATTTTCTGGTGCGATGCGTAGAGCGACACCATCTCGTCGTCGGGCTCCACAGCGGTGATTGGAATCACTTTTTTAGTGTCGTTGTTGTTTGCGTTCATCTTTCATTCCTCAAAAACTGGCTCGCGTGGCCCAACTTCTGCTGGCGCGCGCATCTGGGTCAAAAACTCGTCACGCGCCAGCGTGGCAAAAAACGGATGCCAATGCCGCTGCTCCAGCACTGTTGTCACCGCGCGCCCGCTGCGGGCATACCCCGGAAACAGGAGCGTTTCGTCGGGTAGTGTAAAAACCTTGCGCATGACACTTTCCCAAAGGGTCTCTGGTTCCTGCGGCTGACGCTGGCGAGGACAGTCGTTAACCGCCAGCAAACCACCACAAAACAAGCGATCGCGCCAGGCAAAACTCAAACAATGCGATGTGTGGCCGGGCGTTCGTATGACGCGCACGACTTCGTCGCCAAACGTGAGAACGGTGCCGTCGACTTCATCCAGAACAAAACCTGTCCTGTCGCCCTGAACCAATGCACCCCCCAAGGTCTGCAGCATTTTCGCTTCAGACTGCTGCGTGCCGTCATGGTGGTGCGTTCGCAAAACCCAGCGCAACTGCAAATCCCGTTCTGCCAACAATGCAGACAACAATGGCAGATCGCGTCCATGCGGATCGATCAGCACAGCCTGACGTGCTGTTGAATCAGCCAGCAAGTAGGTCAGCTCACCACTGTCCTCACGGTTCAAAATTCGGAAATACATCTGTAGCGTCTTCTGTCAAAGGAATTTTAGTGACGAAAAAATAGATACTGGACTGGGCGCAAGCTGCAGTCGGCATTTCCCGCGGTAAACGTGTACGACCGACAGCGCACCAAACCACGAGCCGTTGATGCAAATCTGAAGCGTCATGGTCAAGCCCACCGCAGCCAAGCGGCCAAAACCAACGCCCCCAAACAGGCCCACCCCGAAAAAAGCCAGCGCCAAAGCACGAACTTTGGCGTGAACCCCACACCATTGACGAGGCCGGCGCTCATCGCCCAAAAGACAGCCGAGGCAAATGCGTGATCCACACCGCCCTGTTGACCAGCAAACATGAACGGATAAACACTGCCGCCGATCATGATCACGAGTGCCACCATCAAACTCAGCGGCCGCAGGGATGAGGCGCTCGCCTCAGGAGCAGATGCATCAAACACCGTGCTGCTCAGTCGTTTTTGCCGCGGGCATCTTCACGCGCCTGCTGGGTTTCACCCCACATGGCGTTCAAAATGGCCAGCAACACCGCAAAACCCACACCCAAAATCCAAGCGAAATACCACATGGTTGTCCCTTTCAATAAGCAGCGTGATCGTGCTCTTGCACGTAGGCTGCGGTCACCTTGCCGCGCATGACGCGGTAAGCCCAAGAGGTGTACATCACGATCAAGGGCATAAAAATCATGGTGGCCCAG
>PFKL01000186.1 GCA_002784245.1 Comamonadaceae bacterium CG_4_10_14_3_um_filter_60_75 | reverse complement strand
AAGCGTGCGGGGAGTTAAATCCCCCGGGGGTTCGAATCCCCCCTGCTCCGCCAAAGATAGCAATAACCCCTTACTCCAAAAGGCTTAAGGGGTTATTTGTTGTTTATTATTTCTGCGACTGGATCATCTTCATCGCCGAACTGATGAGCGTCGAAACCTCCGTCATGTTGCTCGGCACCACCAAGGTGGTGCTGGCCTCGGAGGCGAGCTTGCTGTACGCATCCACCGCTTTTTCTGCGACTTTAAGCTGTACCGCCATTTCGCCCCCTGGCTGGCGGATGGCCGCGGCGACCTGCTCAATGGCCTGGGCGTTGGCCTGCGCCACCGCCAGAATCGACGCGGCTTCGCCTTGTGCCTTGTTGATCACCGCCTGTTTTTCGCCCTCGGAGCGAGCGATAAAAGCTTCGCGTTCACCGGTGGCTATGTTGATCTGCTCTTGGCGGCGACCTTCAGAGGCGGCGATCAGCGCACGCTTTTCACGCTCGGCGGTGATCTGCTGCTGCATGGCGTGCAGAATTTCTTTGGGCGGCGTCAGGTCCTTGATTTCATAGCGCAGCACCTTCACGCCCCAATTAAGCGCGGCTTCGTCGATGGCTTGAACGACTTGCGCGTTGATGATGTCGCGCTCCTCGAAGGTCTTATCCAGCTCCAGCTTGCCGATGACCGAGCGCAGTGAGGTTTGCGCCAGTTGCGAGATCGCGGTGACGTAGTTACTGGAGCCATAACTGGCGCGCATGGCGTCAGTCACCTGAAAGTACAAAATGCCATCCACCTGCAGTTGCGTGTTGTCGCGCGTGATGCAGACCTGGCTCGGGATGTCGAGTGGAATTTCTTTGAGAACATGTTTGTAAGCCACCTTGTCGATGAACGGCATCAAAAAACTCAGACCCGGTGTGAGTGTGCCGTTGTACTTGCCCAGGCGCTCGACCACCCAGGCGTGCTGCTGTGGCACGACTTTGACCGATTGAGTCACAAAAATAACGGCGATGACAAACAAAACGATGGCAAGTTCCATGATGGACTCCAGAGTGGCAGAAAACTACGGGGAGGGCGCTTTTTTAAGGATCAACCGGCTGCCCACCACCTCAACGATCGTATGGGCACCAGCAGAAGCCTCTTCGCCAGGCTGCAAGGCGGCATCCCAATGGGCCCCGCGGTACTTGACGCTGCAACTGCCATCAGGGTTGAAGGCATCCACATGCACAATTTCGCCAACGTCCATATTGACATCCGGATTGGCATTGGCTGGTGCAATCGCGGGCTGCAGTCGCTTGTAGCGCCGCCAGACCAACACCGAGCCGCCACCCACGACGGCAGCGACGACCCACTGCCACAGCGGATCCAGCCCGGCGTGGGCGCTCAATGCAGCGGCAACCAGACCGATGGAGATCATCAGCAGGTAAAACGTGCCTGTGACCAGCTCGACGGCGATCAAGGCGCCAGCGGCGAGCCACCAAACTGTTGAATCGGCCATGTTGTGTTTCCCGCGGTGTTGCTTACCGGTTGATTTTGCGCCGAAAGAGCCCGCCCGCAAGAAAACTGCCGCATTTAGTCCTTACACTTCGCGCCAATTTCGCTGTTTGGGCGCATTGCTGGAGTTGTTCATGAAGTTTCGCTTTCCCATCGTCATCATCGACGAAGACTTTCGTTCGGAAAACACCTCCGGCTTGGGCATTCGCGCGCTGGCGCAAGCGATTGAATCCGAAGGCACAGAGGTGCTGGGCGTCACCAGCTACGGCGACTTGAGCCAGTTCGCCCAGCAACAAAGCCGCGCCAGCACGTTCATTTTGTCGATCGATGATGAGGAATTCACCCCCGGCCCCGACCTGGATCCTGCCGTGGTGAATCTGCGCCATTTCATCGAAGAAGTGCGGCGCAAGAACCTTGATGTGCCGATCTACATCTACGGCGAGACCAAGACCAGCCGCCATCTGCCCAACGACATCCTGCGTGAGTTGCATGGTTTCATCCACATGTTTGAGGACACACCCGAATTTGTGGCGCGCCACATCATTCGCGAGGCCAAAAATTATCTCGAAGGCGTGCAGCCGCCGTTTTTCAAGGCTTTGCTTGACTACGCTGAAGACGGCTCCTATTCATGGCACTGCCCGGGCCACTCCGGTGGCGTGGCTTTTTTGAAGAGCCCAGTGGGTCAGATGTACCACCAGTTTTACGGCGAAAACATGTTACGCGCCGACGTCTGCAATGCGGTGGAAGAACTCGGTCAGTTGCTCGACCATGACGGTGCCATCGGCAAGAGCGAGCGCAATGCGGCGCGCATCTTCAACGCCGACCACTGCTTTTTTGTCACCAACGGCACCAGCACCAGCAACAAAATGGTGTGGCACCACACCGTGGCACCGAACGATGTGGTCGTGGTAGACCGCAACTGCCACAAGTCCATCCTGCACTCGATCATCATGACCGGGGCGATCCCGGTGTTTCTGAAGCCTACGCGTAACCACTTTGGCATCATCGGCCCGATTCCCAAAAGCGAGTTCGAGCCGGCGTCGATCAAGGCCAAAATCAAGGCCAACCCGCTGGTGCGGGAACACCTGCCCGACACCGATCTTGACCGCATCAAGCCGCGCGTGCTGACGCTGACGCAGTCCACCTACGACGGCGTGCTCTACAACACGCAAACCGTCAAATCCATGCTCGACGGCTATGTGGAAAACATCCACTTTGACGAAGCCTGGCTGCCGCACGCAGCGTTTCACCCGTTTTACGGCTCCTACCACGCCATGGGTAAAAAACGGCCTCGACCCAAGCACGCGGTGGTTTATGCCACCCAGTCGATTCACAAGCTGCTGGCCGGTATCAGCCAGGCCAGTCATGTCCTGGTGCAGGACTCGCAAACCGTCAAACTGGACAAGCATCTGTTCAACGAAGCGTTCATGATGCACACCAGTACCAGCCCGCAGTACAGCATCATCGCCAGCTGCGACGTCGCGGCGGCCATGATGGAGCCGCCCGGCGGCACTGCCTTGGTGGAAGAAAGCATTGCCGAGGCGCTGGACTTTCGCCGGGCCATGCGCAAGGTCGATGAAGAATATGGCGACGATTGGTGGTTCAAGGTCTGGGGACCCGACAAGCTCGTCGACGAGGGCATTGGCCGCGCCGACGACTGGATCATCAAGGGCGAGTCACGCAGTCAAAAGGCGGGCATCCATTGGCACGGCTTTGGCAAGATGGCCACCGGCTTCAACATGCTTGATCCGATCAAGTCGACCATTGTCACCCCGGGCATGGACCTCAACGGCAAGTTTGCCAAGACCGGCATTCCGGCCTCCGTCGTGACCAAGTTTTTGGCTGAACATGGTGTGGTGGTGGAAAAAACCGGTCTCTACAGCTTCTTCATCATGTTCACCATCGGCATCACCAAAGGCCGCTGGAACAGCATGTTGACCGCCTTGCAGCAGTTCAAGGACGATTACGACAAGAACCAGCCGATGTGGCGTGTCTTGCCCGAGTTTTGCCAAAAGCACCCAGCTTACGAAAACATGGGCTTGGCCGACCTGTGCCAGCACGTGCACCAGCTCTACGCCAAGTACGACATTGCGCGCCTGACGACCGACATGTATCTGAGCGATCTGCTACCCGCCATGAAACCCAGCGACGCCTACGCCCACATTGCGCAGCGCAAGACCGAGCGGGTTGAGATTGACAACTTGCTTGGCCGCACCACGGTCGGGCTGGTGACGCCTTACCCGCCGGGCATTCCGTTGCTGATTCCCGGAGAAGTGTTCAACAAGAAAATTGTTGATTACCTGAAGTTCTCACGCGAATTCAACACCCAGTGCCCGGGTTTTGAAAGCGATATCCACGGCTTGGTGGAAGAGATTGGCACCGATGGTCAGATGCATTATTACGCGGATTGCGTCAAAGCCTGATGCGTTGTACGCTATTAATGAAATAGCTTATAGCGCTTGTCATATAAGGGCTAGAGGCCAATTTCATCAAAAAATCTTCAGGCTTCAACAACCGCCACAGCCGTCTGACTGACGCCGCAGTCCACGTAAGAGATTTGTCCGGTCATGCCCGAGGCCAGGTCGCTGAGCAGGAAGGCGGCGACGTTGCCCACTTCGTCAATCGTCACATTGCGTTTCAGCGGCGACGCCGCGGCGGAGATGCCCAGCAACTTGCCAAAATCCTTGATGCCGCTGGCCGCCAGCGTCTTGATGGCACCGGCGCTCAGACCATTGACACGAATCCCACGCGCGCCGACGGCATCGGCCAGGTAGCGCACCGAGGACTCCAGCGATGCCTTGGCCAGGCCCATGGTGTTGTAGCTTGGCACCACGCGCACGCCGCCCAGGTAGGTCAGCGTCAGCAATGATGCGGTGTTGTTCAGGTAGGGCAGGGCCGCCTTGGCCATGGCTGGGAAGCTGTAGGCGCTGATATCGTGCGCGATGCGGAAGTTTTCGCGCGTCAGCCCGTCAAGAAAGTTGCCGGCAATGGCTTCGCGCGGCGCGTAGCCAATGCTGTGCACAAAGCCGTCAAACTTGGGCCAGTGCGTGGCCAGGTCGGTAAACAGTTTGTCAATTTGCGCATCGTCGCCGACATCGCAATCAAAAATCAGCTTGGAGTTGAAGTCTTCCGCAAACTCGGTGATGCGGTCTTTGAAGCGCTCACCCACGTAGCTGAAGGCCAATTCCGCCCCCTGCGCATGGCAGGCTTTGGCGATGCCATAGGCGATGGAACGGTTGGACAACACGCCAGTGATCAATAATTTTTTGCCTGTCAAAAATCCCATAGCGACCTCATTCATTTTTTGCGGCTGGTAAACCACTGCAACCAGGGCCGGTCATTTGTCCGGACTACCCAGCTACGGTGTCAGATGATGCAGAATTGTCGCATGCGTGGCGTTCTTTTTTTAGTCCTTCAGTGTTGGGTCAGCTCTCTATGGGCTGCGCACGGCTACGCCTTGTGGGGCGACCTGAAATATCCGTCGGGGTTTCCCCACTTTGACTACGTCAATCCAGCGGCACCCAAAGGCGGCGAATTGCGTCTGGTCAGCAACCTGCGGGTGTCGACTTTTGACAAATACAACCCCTTCACCATCAAAGGATCGGCACCGGCGTATCTGTCCGACCTGATGTTTGACAGCTTGCTGGCCGGTGCGCTCGATGAAACCGGTTCGGGCTATGGGTTATTGGCGCAAGACGTCACTGTTGCGCCCGATGGCCTGAGTGCGACCTTCCGGCTACGGCCACAGGCGCGTTTTCACAACGGCGACCCAGTGCTGGCCCTGGACGTGAAATACAGCTTTGACGCGCTCATGGGGCCGTACACGTCGCCGGGCTACAAGACGCTGCTCGACGACGTGGCTGGCCTGGATGTCGTCGACGCGCTGACGGTACGCTACCGTTTCAAGAAGCCCAACCGGGAGTTGCCGCTCACAGTGGGTGGTTTGCCGGTATTCAGCCGCGCTTGGGGCGCTGAGGGTGGGAAAACCAAACGCTTCGATGAAATCGTGACGGACACACCGATTGGCAGCGGCCCCTACAAAATCGGCCCGGTACGCTTTGGCAAGGACATCACCTACTTGCGTGATCCAAACTATTGGGCCAAGGACCTCAACGTGCGCCGCGGCACTGCCAACTTCGACCGCATTACCGTCAAGATTTACAAGGACGGCACCGCACGACTGGAGGCGCTGAAGGCGGGCGAATTTGACTTGATGCGGTTTTTCTCTGCGGGTGACTGGGCCCGGCGTGTCAACGGTCGACGCTTTGACAGTGGCGAACTTGTCAAAAAAGAGTTTCGCCACCGGCTGCCCACCGGCTTTCAGAGCTACGTGCTCAACACCCGGCGCGACTTGTTCAAAGACGTGCGGGTGCGCCAGGCGCTGGGTCTGGCGCTGGACTATGAATGGATGAACCGGCAGATGTTCTACAACGCGTACCAGCGCGTCAACGGCCTGTTCGGTAACACCGATTGCGCGGCCAGCGGCGCGCCGGATACCGCAGAGCTCGCCCTGCTGGCGCCTTGGCGTGCATCGCTGCCAGCTGCGGTCTTTGGCCCCATGACCGTACCGCCACGCACCGACCCACCATCAAGCCTGCGCGCCAATTTGCGCCAAGCACAAGCGCTGCTGAAAGCCGCGGGTTGGGAAGTGCAGGGCGGTGTGTTGCGCAACGCCCAGGGCCAGGCGTTTGAGATCGAGTACCTTGACAGCAACGAGGGCAGCGCGCGCGTGGTCACACCTTGGGCGCGCAACCTTGAAAAACTCGGTGTCGCACTCAAGTTTCGGCCGGTTGACTTTGCCCTGTACCAGCAGCGGCTGCAAAAGTTCGAGTTTGACATCACCTCACTTGCTTATGGCGGCACCCACAACCCCGGGCAGGAATACGCTGACCTTTTCGGTTCCAAAGCCGCCGACCAAGAAGACTCGGGCAACATGTCGGGCATCAAAAATCCGGCGGTTGATGCGCTGATCGCCCACATGACCGCCGCCAAAAGCAAGATCGACTTGTTGCCCGCCTGCCGTGCGCTGGACCGTGTCATCAGTCACAGCCATGTGCTGATTCCGCAATGGTCCGCACCGACACACCGCATGGTGTACAACGCCTGGCAGCTGGACATGCCGGCGCAGATGCCACCCTATGCAGGCGGTGAAAATTGGGCTATTGACACCTGGTGGGCCAAACCGCAACGCTGACCATGCTGAGCTACATTCTCAAACGCCTGTTGTTGATGATCCCGACCTTGCTCGGGGTGCTGCTGATCACCTTTGTGGTGATCCAGTTTGTGCCCGGCGGGCCGGTGGAGCAATACCTGGCCGAAGCCAAGGTAGGTGCCGGCAAAGGCGCCGTGGCCGAAGGCGGCGGCCTGAGCTACCGTGGCGCGCAGGGGGTCGATCCCAAACGCATCGAACAGATCAAGGCCTTGTACGGCTTTGACAAACCGGCGCACGAGCGGTTTTTGCAGATGCTGGGCCAGTTTGCGCGCTTTGACCTGGGCAGAAGCTTCTTTCAAAACAAGAGTGTGTCCGAGCTGATCTGGGAAAAGTTGCCAGTGTCGATCAGCCTGGGGCTCTGGACGTTTTTTATCAGCTACCTGATCGCGGTGCCGCTGGGCGTAGCCAAAGCGGTGCGCGCTGGCTCCCGCTTTGACCTGGTCACCACACTGCTGGTGCTGGTGGGCTACGCCATTCCGGGTTTTGTACTGGGTGTAGCGCTGCTGGTGATTTTTGGCGGCCAGTTACAGTGGTTTCCACTGCGCGGCTTGACCAGTGGCAACTGGGACGAGTTGAGCTTTGGCGCGCGCATCGTCGACTACCTCTGGCACATCGCCTTGCCGGTCACCGCCATGGTGCTGGGCAGTTTTGCGGTGACGACGATGCTGACCAAAAATGCGTTTCTCGAAGAAATCCGCAAACAGTACGTCATCACCGCGCGCGCCAAGGGTTTGAGCGAACGCCAGGTTCTGTGGGGTCACGTGTTCCGCAACGCGCTGATCCCCATCGTCACCGGCTTTCCGGCAGCGTTCATTGGTGCTTTTTTTACCGGGTCGCTGCTGATCGAGACGTTGTTTTCTCTCGACGGGCTGGGCTTGCTGAGTTATGAGAGCGTTATCCGGCGCGATTACCCTGTCGTGCTGGGCACGCTGTATTTCTTCACGCTGATTGGTTTGGTGACCAAATTGATCAGTGACCTGTGTTACGTCTGGGTGGACCCCCGTGTCAAGTTTGACTAAGCCCCCCGTCGCCCGTGGCCCGTGGGCGCGCGCCTGGCAGCGTTTCAAGCGCAACCGCTTGGGCTATTGGAGTCTGCTGATTTTTGTGACACTGGTGGTGCTGAGCTTGCTGGCTGAGGTGGTCAGCAACGACCGACCGCTGCTGGTGCGCTACCAGGGCGAGTTGTACATGCCAGTGATCAAGGATTACCCGGAGAAGACCTTTGGTGGCGACTTTGATGCCAATACCGATTACCTCGACCCCTTTATTCGTGAGCGCCTGAGCCGCAACGGCAACTGGGTGATTTTTGCGCCCAACCCGTATGGCCCGAAAACGCTGAACTACTTTGCCAAAGCGCCCAACCCGTCGGGCCCGTCGGCGGACAACTGGCTGGGCACCGATGACCGTGGCCGCGATCTGCTGGCGCAGCTGATTTACGGTTTTCGGGTCAGTGTGCTGTTTGCCTTGGCGTTGACCTTCGTTGGCACGCTGCTGGGCATCATTACCGGCGCAGTCCAGGGTTTTTTTGGTGGCAAGACCGACCTGGCGTTCCAGCGTTTCATCGAAATCTGGGGTTCCATGCCCGAGTTGTATTTGCTGATCATTTTCAGCGCGGTGTTTGCACCCAGCCTGGCGCTGTTGCTGGTGTTGCTCAGTCTGTTTGGCTGGATGGGTCTTTCCGACTACGTGCGCGCCGAATTTTTGCGCAATCGCCAGCTGGACTACGTGCGTGCCGCCCGCTCGCTGGGGGTGAGCAACTGGCACATCGTCACCCGCCATTTGTTGCCCAACAGCCTGACGCCGGTGGTGACGTTTCTGCCGTTTCGCATGAGCGGCGCGATTTTGGCACTCACTTCGCTGGATTTTCTTGGCCTGGGCGTGCCACCAGGTACGCCGTCGCTGGGTGAATTGCTGTCGCAAGGTAAAAACAACATCGATGCGTGGTGGATATCGGTCTTTACCTTTGCCGTGCTGGTGCTCACGCTGCTGTTGTTGACCTTCATGGGTGACGCACTGCGCGACGCGCTGGACCCCCGAAAGGCCGACCAATGAGCCAACCGCTGCTTGATGTCAGACAACTCAGCGTGGCCTTTGCTGGCCGGTCGGTCGTGCATGGCATTGATTTCAGCGTGGCCGCTGGCGAAAAAGTGGCGCTGGTGGGTGAGTCCGGCTCGGGCAAGACCGTCTCGGCGCTGAGTCTGCTGCGCTTGGTGCCGGATGCCCAGATCAGCGGCCAAGCCTTGTTTGACGGGCGCGATTTGCTCTCATTGACAGAGTGCGACTTGCGTTCTGTGCGGGGCCAGGACATCGCCATGATTTTTCAGGAGCCGATGACAGCGCTGAATCCGCTGATGACGGTAGGTCAGCAGATTGCTGAAGTTATCATGTTAAAACAGGGTCTAGCCCAAGCAGCGTCTGCGCAAGCAGCTATAGACTTGCTAGCAGAAGTTGGCATTGACGAACCTGCACAGCGATTCAACGCCTTCCCACACCAGCTCAGCGGCGGCCAGCGCCAGCGCGCGATGATCGCCATGGCGCTGGCCTGCCGACCCAAATTGCTGCTGGCCGACGAACCGACGACTGCGCTGGATGTCAGTCTGCGCGGCCAGATACTTGATTTGCTCGACCGCCTGCAGCGTGAGCGCGGCATGGCGGTGCTGATGATTACGCACGATCTGAATCTGGTACGCCGTTTTGCCCAGCGCGTGATTGTTATGGAGCGCGGTCACATTGTTGAACAGAGTGAAGCTCATGCTGTTTTTGCCCAGCCGCAACATCCCTACACCCAGCGTCTGATCGCCAGCCGGCCCGAGCGTGACGCCCAGGCAAAGACGGCCACGGTGGCGTCCGCGCCGTTGGTGCTGCGTGCCCGCGGCTTGCGCGTGGCTTATCCCACCGTGCTGCCCGGATTTCGCGGCTGGTTCAAGCGGGGCGAGTACGTCGCGGTTCAGGGCGCTGATTTCGTTTTGACGCGTGGCCGCACGCTGGGTGTGATCGGTGAATCGGGTTCGGGCAAGTCAACATTGGCACTGGCAGCGTTGGGCTTGCTGCAGTTCCGGGGCGAACTTGTCGTCGCTGACCGCTGCTGGGGCAGCGACGCCGTGGCCAACAAAACCCTGCGCAGGCGCATTCAGGTGGTTTTTCAAGACCCGTTTTCGTCGCTTTCGCCGCGCTTGACAGTTGAAGAAATCATTGGCGAAGGCCTGGGCGTGCATGAACCGCAGTTGACTGCAGCTGAGCGCCGTGCGCGCGTGGTGCAGGCGATGCATGACGTTGGTTTGCAGGCTCCGGGAGAAGCCGAACAAGCGCTGATCAATGTACTGCAGCGCTACCCGCACGAGTTTTCTGGCGGACAGCGCCAGCGCATCGCTGTCGCCCGTGCGCTGATCGTCAAACCCGACATTTTGGTGCTTGACGAGCCCACCAGCGCGCTGGATGTGACCGTGCAAAAACAGGTGTTGGCACTGTTGCAGCGCTTGCAGCGCGAGCAAGGTTTGAGCTACCTGCTGATTACGCACGACATGGCGGTCATTGCCGCCATGGCACATGACGTGATGGTGCTCAAAGATGGCGCGGTGGTTGAATCGTCCCCTGTTGACGAGATATTGCAGCATCCCAGGCATCCCTACACCCGCATGCTGGTGCGGGCCGCTGCCTG
>PFKL01000218.1:405-3171 GCA_002784245.1 Comamonadaceae bacterium CG_4_10_14_3_um_filter_60_75 | reverse complement strand
CGTGACCGAACCTTGGCGCTGCACGGCGGCAAGCAAGTTGAGCTGTCTGGGGTTGGGTTTCATGACGGTATTTTGGCTGGGAAAAAAGGATGGCCTGACTTTAAAACGAATCAAAACGAATGTTTATAGGGTAAATACCGATAAATAAAGAATCAAAACGAACAATAATTCGATCCATTCCAGATTTCATCTGACGTTTACTTCATGAGCAAAGGTGGTGTGATGCATTTGACGCTTGAGGGCATAGACAAAATGGTGGGCAGCCAGACCTGGCTTTTCCCCATGAGTCTGCAACCGTGCAGCGGCGCGGTCACGGTGTTGCTGGGGGCTACCCAGGCCGGAAAAACCAGTCTGATGCGCATCATGGCGGGTCTGGATGTGCCCAGCCATGGCGCGGTACAGGTCAACGGGCACAGCGTGGTGGGCGTGCCCGTGCGCAAGCGCAACGTGGCCATGGTGTACCAGCAGTTCATCAATTACCCGTCGTTCACCGTGCGTGACAACATTGCTTCGCCTTTGAAGTTGGGCGGTGAAAAAAACGTGGTGCAGCGCGTCAATGCGCTGGCTGAAAAATTGCACATTGAAATGTTCCTGGATCGTTACCCGGCTGAACTTTCGGGTGGTCAGCAGCAACGCGTGGCTTTGGCACGCGCTCTGGCCAAAGGTGCGCCCCTGATGTTGCTCGACGAGCCGTTGGTTAATTTGGACTACAAGCTGCGCGAAGAGTTGCGCGATGAGCTCAGCGCCCTTTTTGCCGAGGGCAATTCCACGGTAATTTATGCCACCACCGAGCCGGGTGAAGCGCTGTTGCTGGGGGGCTATACCGCTGTGCTAGATCAGGGTGAGCTGCTGCAGTATGGCCCGACGGCTGAGGTTTTTCACAAACCCCAGTCGCTGCGTGTGGCGCGGGCGTTCAGCGACCCGCCGATGAATTTGCTGGCGGCCGATGCGGTGGCATCGGGGGTGCAGCTCGAGGGTGGCCCCTTGCTTGCCGTGCATTTGCCAGAGACGGCATCGCGAAAATTGACCGTGGGTGTGCGCGCCAGCGCCTTGCATGTCACGGCGCAGGAAGGTGATGTGGTTTTGCCGGGCAAAGTGGAACTGGCCGAAATTTCCGGCTCGGACACGTTTGTGCACGTGGCGACCCTGGTGGGTGAGGTGGTGGCGCAGCTGACGGGGGTGCACTACTTTGAATTGGGGGCGCAGGTGACGTTGTACCTCAATCCGGCGCAAGCGTATGTGTTTGATGGGCAGGGGGCGCTGTTGCTGGCGCCGGTTCGGGGCGGGGGGCGCTGACATGGCACGTATTGAACTTGATCTGGCGCATGCCTATGCGCCCAACCCCAAACAAGACAGCGACTACGCCCTGCTGCCACTCAAAATGACTTTTGAAGACGGCGGTGCGTATGCGTTGCTGGGGCCTTCGGGCTGCGGCAAGACCACCTTGCTCAACATCATGTCGGGTTTGCTGATGCCGTCGCAAGGTAGCGTGCAATTTGACGGTGTGGATGTCACGCGGGCCTCGCCGCAGGTGCGCAATATTGCGCAGGTGTTTCAGTTCCCGGTGATTTACGACACCATGACGGTGGCAGAAAACTTGGGCTTCCCGTTGCGTAACCGCCAGGTGCCCAAGGAGCAAATCCATAAACGCGTCGGTGAAATTGCCGAGATGCTGGAGATGAGTGGGCAGTTGAATCAGCTGGCCGCGAATCTGTCGGCCGACCAGAAGCAAAAAATATCCCTGGGGCGTGGTCTGGTGCGACCGGACGTGTCGGCGGTGTTGTTTGACGAGCCGCTGACGGTGATTGATCCGCTACTGAAATGGCAGCTGCGTCGCAAGATCAAGCAAATTCACCATGAACTCAAGCTGACCATGATTTATGTCACGCACGATCAGGTCGAGGCGCTGACCTTCGCCGAGCAGGTGGTGGTCATGACGCGCGGCCGTGCGGTGCAGGTGGGCTCTGCGGCCGAATTGTTTGAACGCCCCCGTCACACGTTTGTGGGTAACTTTATTGGTTCGCCGGGGATGAATTTTCTGCAAGGCTCAGTTCGCAGTGAGGGCTTGCAAGTAGCCGACACCGTGTTGCCCTGGCTGTCTGGGCAGTCCTTGCCGCCGGGCGAGGTCAAGTTGGGGATCCGGCCCGAGTATGTGGCGCTGGTGGCGGCGCAGACACCGGGTGCGTTGCCGATGCAAGTGGCGCAGGTGCAGGATGTCGGCACCCACGTCATGCTGACGGCACGGTTCGCCGGGCAAACCGTCAAGGCTCGCCTGTCGTCGGATGCGGCTCGCATGGCGCAGGGCGATACCGTCTGGTTGCAGGTGCTGGGTGAGCACAGTTGCTTCTATCAAAATGAGGAGATCGTGGCATGAGTACGACCATCAAGCCGGTCAACCAGAAGGCCTGGTTTCTGATTTTGCCAGTGCTGATCTGCGTGGCCTTTTCGGCCATTGTGCCGCTCATGACGGTGGTTAATTATTCGGTACAGGACATCATTTCGCCGGAGCGGCGGGTGTTTGTCGGCACCGAGTGGTTTGCCGCCATCATGCGTGACGAGGAGTTGCACAGCGCGTTGTTTCGGCAACTGACGTTTTCGCTGTCGGTGCTGGCGGTAGAGCTGCCGCTGGGAATTCTGTTGGCGCTGTCGATGCCGGCGCAGGGTTGGAAGGCATCAGCGGTGCTGGTGATTGTGTCGCTGTCGCTGCTGATCCCGTGGAATGTGGTGGGCACCATCTGGCAGATTTTTGGCCGTACCGATATTGGT
>PFKL01000218.1:0-395 GCA_002784245.1 Comamonadaceae bacterium CG_4_10_14_3_um_filter_60_75 | reverse complement strand
AAGGGCTTGGCATTGATTACAGCTACACCGGCAACGCCACGCATGCCTGGTTGACGGTGCTCTTGATGGATGTGTGGCACTGGACACCGCTGGTGGCTTTGCTGGGTTACGCCGGACTGCGCTCAATTCCGGATGCGTATTACCAGGCGGCCAGCATTGACGGCGCCAGCAAGTTCGCCGTGTTTCGCTACGTGCAGTTACCCAAGATGCGCGGCGTGCTGATGATTGCCGTGCTGCTGCGCTTCATGGACAGCTTCATGATTTACACCGAGCCGTTTGTGCTCACCGGTGGTGGACCGGGGAATTCAACCACTTTTCTGTCACAGTTTTTGACCATCAAGGCGGTGGGCCAGTTTGACATTGGGCCGGCAGCGGCGTTCTCACTGATCTATTTT
>PFKL01000010.1 GCA_002784245.1 Comamonadaceae bacterium CG_4_10_14_3_um_filter_60_75 | reverse complement strand
AGATGCCCGCTTTGTCATGTTGGCCGACGAAGCGGTCAACATCGGTGCGCCACCCAGCCGCGAAAGCTATCTGGTGGCTGACAAGATCATTGCCGCCTGCAAAAAAACCGGGGCAGAAGCATTGCATCCCGGCTACGGTTTTTTGAGCGAAAACGCCGAATTTGCCAAGCGCGTTGAAGAAGAAGGCATTGTTTTCATCGGCCCCAAACACTACTCGATGGCGGCCATGGGCGACAAGATCGAGTCCAAAAAGCTGGCAGGTGCGGCCGGTGTCAATTGCATCCCCGGTGTCAACAGCGCCATTGAAACCGCCGAAGCTGCGGTCGAAATTGCCAAGGGCATCGGCTACCCCGTCATGATCAAGGCCAGCGCCGGCGGCGGTGGCAAGGGCCTGCGCGTGGCTTTCAATGACAAAGAAGCCTTTGAAGGCTTCACC
This sequence comes from Comamonadaceae bacterium CG_4_10_14_3_um_filter_60_75, assembly GCA_002784245.1. Taxonomy (GTDB): domain Bacteria; phylum Pseudomonadota; class Gammaproteobacteria; order Burkholderiales; family Burkholderiaceae_C; genus Rhodoferax. Next base: position 11,105 of record PFKL01000010.1, on the reverse strand, counting down.
AGTTGCCGCAACGAAGCCCGCAACAGCTTTGGCGACGACCGCGTGTTTGTTGAAAAGTATGTGGAAGAACCGCGCCACATTGAAATTCAGCTCATTGGCGACAGCTTTGGCAATGTGGTTTACCTCAATGAGCGCGAGTGTTCCATCCAGCGCCGCCACCAGAAAGTGATCGAAGAAGCACCCAGCCCGTTTATTTCCGACGCCACCCGCAAAGCCATGGGCGAGCAGGCGGTGGCGCTGGCCAAGGCGGTCAAGTACCAGAGCGCCGGCACGGTGGAATTTGTCGTTGGCAAAGACCAGTCGTTCTACTTTCTGGAAATGAACACGCGTTTGCAGGTGGAGCACCCGGTCACCGAATGCATCACCGGGCTGGACCTGGTGGAGCTGATGATCCGCGTGGCCGCCGGTGAAAAGCTGCCCTTGACGCAGACGCAAGTCAAGCGCGACGGCTGGGCCATCGAGTGCCGCATCAACGCCGAGGACCCGTTTCGCAACTTTTTACCCTCCACCGGTCGCTTGGTGCGCTTTCAGCCGCCCAAAGAGACCATGTTTGCCTCTGATGTGTCGCAATGGCACGGTGTGCGGGTGGACACCGGCGTGCAAGACGGTGGCGAGATCCCGATGTATTACGACTCGATGATCGCCAAGCTGATCGTGCACGGCAAAGACCGTCTGGAGGCGATTGCCAAGATGCGCGAAGCCCTCAACGGTTTTGTCATTCGCGGCGTGTCGAGCAGCATTCCGTTTCAAGCTGCCTTGCTGGCGCACCCGAAGTTCGTCTCGGGTGACTTCAATACCGGCTTCATTGCCGAAAACTATGCCCACGGCTTCCGTGCCGAAGATGTGCCGCATGAAGATGCCGGCTTTTTGGTGGCCCTGGCCGCGTTTGTCAGCCGCCGCTATCTCAGCCGTGCAGCATCGATCAGCGGGCAGATGGAAGGCCACGAGTTGCGCATCGGTGAGAACTTTGTTGCCGTCGCGCTGGATGCGCAAGGCGAACACACCTACCACCCGGTACGCATTTCTGATTTCAATGACAAAAACCGCTCTGGCACAGTCCAGATCGGCGCCAACAGCTATCAAATTCACAGCGAAACCTGGTTTGGCCAGATTCGGGTCGAGGGCACCTGCAATGGTGCGCGCTTTACCGCCCAGGTTGAGCGCGGTGCGGCCAATAAGCCACTGGTCATTCGCGTGATTCACAACGGCACGCAGCTAGAAGTGATGGTGCTGCTGCCGCATGTTGCCAAGTTGCACGCCCTGATGCCGTTTAAGGCACCGCCAGACATGAGCCGCTATGTGCTCTCGCCCATGCCGGGCTTGCTGGTTGACGTCGCAGTGGTTCCGGGGCAAAAAGTGCAGGCCGGCGAGCGCGTGGCGGTCATTGAAGCCATGAAGATGGAAAACGTCTTGTTTGCCGCCGCCGACGGCGTGGTCGGTAAGGTGCTGGCCAACAAGGGTGAAAGCCTGACAGTAGACCAGCCGATTGTGGAGTTTGCATGATGGCGAACACGCAGCCGCCGTTCAAAGTGCTGGGCATCCAGCAAATTGCCATTGGCGGCACCGACAAGGTGCAAATGAAAAAGCTCTGGATCGACATGCTGGGGCTGGAAGTTACCGGCACATTCCAGAGCGAGCGCGAAAACGTCGACGAAGACATCTGCACCATGGGCGTTGGCCCGTTCAAGGTCGAGGTCGACCTGATGCAGCCGATGGACATCAACAAGAAACCTGCTGTGCATGTCACGCCGCTGAACCACGTGGGCTTGTGGATTGACGACTTGCCTGCAGCGGTGCAGTGGCTCACCGCCCAGGGTGTGCGTTTTGCGCCCGGTGGCATCCGCAAGGGCGCGGCGGGTTTTGACATCTGCTTTTTGCATCCCAAGGCCAACGACGAATTTCCGATCGCCGGCGAGGGCGTGCTGATCGAGATGGTGCAGGCGCCGCCCGCGGTCGTGGCGGCGTTTGCTAAGCTGGCTGCTTAACTTTGTGCTTCGCGCTTGGCACGGGCGCGCGCCAGCGCAGCCTCGATCACTGCGCGTTTTTTGTCGAGGGTGGCCGGGTCTGTGTGCTGCGAATGCGCTGCCAGGTCTGACAGTTTGAGTTGTGCTTTTTCTTCAAGCCTTTTGGCGTTCTCGCCATCGTCACGCTTGCGGCGAAAGCTATAAAAGGCGTAGCGATCGCTGGCCTGGGCGGCTTGCTGCTGCGACCAAGCCGCCCAGCCGGTGGCTTCGCCTGAGGCGTTTTCTACCATGATGCAGTCCACCGGGCACACCGGCAGGCACAGTTCGCAGCCGGTGCAATACGGCTCAATCACCGTGTGCATGCGTTTGTTGCTGCCAACGATGGCGTCGACCGGGCAGGCCTTGATGCACAGCGTACAGCCAATGCACCAGGCCTCGTCGATCCAGACGACGCTGCGCGGTGCCTCCAGACCGTTGTCGGCGTTCAGCGGCTGGACCTGGCGCCCGGTGATTGCGGCCAGCCGTGCCACGCCCTCGGCGCCGCCAGGGGGGCATTGGTTGATATTTGCCTCACCTGCGGCCAACGCCCGCGCGTAGGCTGCGCAATCCGGGTAGCCGCAACGCGTGCACTGCGTCTGCGGCAGCACCGCCAGAATATTGGCGGCCAGGTCGGTCATTTCTTGCGGGTTGCGACTTTGGGTTTGGCTCGGGCTGTGGCAGGCTTGGCGGCGGCTTGGGCACTTGCCTTGAGCGTGGCTGCGGGCGCAGGCGTAGTTGCCAATGCGGTTTCCGTTTCGGTTGCGGTTGCCGAAGTCAACTTATCTTGGTACTTCAGGATGAACGTTTTGATCTGCGGGTACACCATCTCGCGCCAACGCCGGCCGGCAAAGATGCCGTAGTGGCCAGCGCCCTTCACCTCGATATGCTGCTGCATCGACTTGTCGACGCCGCTGCAAATTTCGTGCACCGCGGCGGTTTGACCCGAGCCCGAGATATCGTCGAGTTCGCCTTCGACCGACAGCAGCGCGGTTGTCTTGATGTCTTGCGGGCAGACATGTTCGACCTTGCCGTCAACGCCCAAGACGTCCCAGGTGCCATTGACCAGATTGAAGTCCTGAAACACGGTACGGATGGTGTCGAGATAGTAGTGCGCGTCCATGTCAAGCACGGCGTTGTACTCGTCGTAAAACTTGCGGTGCGTCTCGGCGCTGGAGCTGTCCCCCTTGATCAGGTCCTTGAAGTAGTCGTAGTGGCTGCGCAGGTGGTTGCTGGGGTTCATCGCCACAAAGCCCGAGTGTTGCAAAAAGCCAGGATAGACCCGGCGCCCGGCACCCGGAAAGCGCGACGGCACGCGGTAAATCACATTGTGCTCAAACCACGCCATGCTCTTGTTCATGGCCAGGTTGTTCACCGCGGTGGGTGACTTGCTGGCATCAATCGGGCCACCCATCATCACCATCGACAGCGGTGTGGCCTCACCACGGCTGGCCATCAGCGAGACGGCTGCCAGCACTGGCACCGTGGGTTGACATACGCTCATTACATGGCAGTTGCCGTAGCGCTGCTGCACGTGGCGGATGAATTCCTGCACATAGTTCACATAGTCGGCCAGAGAAAAGTCACCCTCAGACAGCGGAACCAGCCGCGCGTTGGTCCAGTCGGTAATGTAGACCTTGTGGTCCTTGAGCATGGTTTTGACGGTGTCGCGCAGCAGGGTGGCGTAGTGACCCGATAGGGGCGCCACAATCAGCACGGCAGGCTGGTCCTTGAGCTGGGTCAGCGTGGCCACGTCGTCGCTCAGGCGCTTGAAGCGGCGCAGTTCGCAAAATGGCTTCTTGATTTCAACGCGTTCGTGGACCGCCACCTCAACGCCGTTGATATCGACGGTTCTGATGCCAAACTCGGGCTTCTCGTAGTCTTTGCCCAGCCGGTGCAGCAGGTCGTATCCCGCTGAAATACGTTGCGATAGCGGAAACTGGCCCAAGGGGGAGAGCGGGTTGGCGTACAGCTTGGCGGCTGACTTGGCCAGGTCAGTGAAAGGCTCCATCAATGAACGCTGGTTTTCGTACAGTTTGTAGAGCATGGACTTACCTCTTTTTGTAAAAATGTTGCGGTGCAATATAACAGCTTTGGTAATGCCTGCTGGGCAGCTCAGGAATTCACTACAAAAAAAATAGCTGCCTGCGCCCGTAAAACAAGCGCTAGGTAGCTATTTCGTCTAAAAAACGGCGTTCAGATCACTTTGGCAATGCTGGCGCAAACATAGTCGACGTTCTTGCTGTTGAGTGCGGCCACGCACATGCGACCGGTGTCGGTGCCGTAAACGCCAAACTCATTGCGCAGGCGCACCATCTGGTCTTTGGACAGGCCCGAATAGCTGAACATGCCGATCTGGCGGGTGATGAAACTCATGTCTTGCTTGACACCGGCGGCTTTCAGGCCGTCGACCAGCTTCTGGCGCATGGCCTTGATGCGCACGCGCATTTCGCCCAGCTCTTTTTCCCACAGGGCACGCAGTTCGGGGTTGCCCAGCACCGCAGCCACAATCGCGCCGCCGTGCGTGGGCGGATTGCTGTAGTTGGTGCGGATCACGATCTTGAGCTGGCTCAGCACCCGCGCCGCGTCGTCTTTGGTGGCGCACAGCACGCTCAGGGCGCCAACGCGCTCGCCGTACAGGCTGAAGCTCTTGCTGAACGAGGTGGCGACAAAGAAGTCCATACCCGAGGCGACGAACTTGCCGATGACCGCACCGTCTTCGGTGATGCCGTGGCCAAAGCCCTGGTAAGCCATGTCCAGGAACGGCACCAGGCCACGCGCCTTGACGGCAGCAATCACTTCGTCCCACTGCGCGGCGGTAATGTCGTAGCCGGTGGGGTTATGGCAGCAGGCGTGCAGCACGACGATGGTGCCTGCGGTGGCGGCGTTCAGGTCGGCCAGCATGCCGGCAAAGTTGAGGTCGCGCGTTTGAGCGTCGTAGTAGCGGTAGCTTTCCACCGTGAAGCCAGCATTGGTAAACAGCGCGCGGTGGTTTTCCCAGCTGGGGTCAGAAATCAGCACCTTGGCGGCGGGGTTGAGACGCTTCAAAAAGTCTGCGCCCACTTTCAAGCCACCGGTGCCGCCCAGCGCCTGGATGGTGGCGATGCGTCCGCCCTTGACAGGCTCGCTGTCGGCACCAAACACCAGCGCCTTGACGGCGGCGTCATAGACGGCAATGCCGTCAATGGGCAGGTAGCCGTGCGGCTTGGGAACATCCATCATGGACTTCTCTGCGGCCAGCACGCATTGCAGCAGCGGCAACTTGCCGTTGTCGTCAAAGTACACGCCCACGCCGAGGTTGACCTTGTTGGGATTGGTGTCGGCGTTGTATTGCTCGTTCAGACCCAGAATCGGGTCGCGCGGGGCCATTTCGACAGCGGAAAAGAGAGACATGAAGTGCATCCTGTGAAGTTGAACGGTGGCCCGATTTTAGTGAACAACGCAGGGTTTTCCCTTGGGCGAAAGGGAGATATTTCAGAATCGTTGGGCGGCTACGGCTTGCGAGTCGTAGCACATGGTTTGAAAACGCGTTGCGCCAGGTGCAGCGCAGAGGCTACTTCACCAGCAGCGCATTGACAGCGTTCAGATCGTCTTCTTTGAGCGTGCCGTTGGCTTGGCGCAGTTTCAGACCACCCACCAGCACGTCGTAGCGCGCTTTGGCCAGTTTGGCCTTGGTGTCAAACAACTGGCTTTGGGCGTTGAGCACGTCGATGTTGATGCGCACGCCCACCTGGTAGCCGAGTTTGTTGGCGTCCACCGCGCTCTGGCTGGACGCCTCGGCGGCTTCCAGTGCCTTGACTTGGCCCTGGGCAGAATGCACGCCATAAAACGCAGCACGGGTGGCCTGCGCTACGCCACGGCGGGCGGCGTCCAGGTCGGAGCGGGATTTTTCTTCAAGTGCCAACGTTTCCTTGATGCGATTCTGGATGGCGTAGCCGGCAAACAGGGGCAGGTTGAAGCTCAGCCCCAGCGACGCCACGTTGGTGCGGTAGTCAATGTTGGTGTTGACAGAGCCGTTGTTCTGGGTGATGTTGTAGCTGCCCGTCAAGTCCAGCGTGGGTTTGTTGCCCGCCTGGGCTTTTTGGGTTTCCAGTTGCGCAACCTCCAGCCCCAGCTTGGCCTGGCGCACTGTGGGGTGCGTTTCTTCTGACTGGGTGACCCAGTTGGCCACGTCGGCTGGCTCCACCACCGGCAGCGCCAGCGGTGTCACCACGGGCCACGGCGCCGTGGCGGACTTGCCGGTCAGCTGGTCCAGCGCCAGACCTTTGACGCGCAAGTCGTTCTCAGAAGCGATTTCTTGGGCCAAAACCAGGTCAAAGCGGGCTTGTGCCTCCCGCGTGTCGGTGATGGTGGCGGTGCCGACTTCAAAATTGCGCTTGGCAGAAGCCAGTTGTTCGGTGACCGCGGATTTTTGGGCACGGACAAAGCTCAGGTTGTCTTGCGCGGCCAGCACGTCAAAGTAGCCTTGGCTTACCCGCACGATCAGGTCTTGCTCGGCCGCTTGCAACTGCGCCTGCGCCAGTTCGGCCTGCTTTTTGCCCTGCTCAGCGGTGGCACTGTTGGCCGGGCGGTACAGCGGCTGGGATGCGTTCAGTGCGATGTTCTGGTTACCATAACTTTTCTCAAAGGTGGCCTGGTCGCTGGTGATATTGGTGCGGTTGACCCCCAAGGCCAGGTTGGCGCTGGGAAACAATCCGGCGCGCGCCTGCTCGCCTTTGGCCAGTGTTGCGTCAAACTGCGCTTTGGCCGACTGGTAGCTGGCGTCAAACGCCTTGGCCGCCTGGTACAGCTCGGTCAGGCTTTGCGCTTGCGCTGGAAACGCCAGCGCGAACGTCAGGGCCATCGGTAAGGGGAGGAGACGCAAATAGGTCATGGCTTCGCTTTGCAGTAAAAAATCAGTAACGCGGCACGCTGGGGTCCACCTCAGTGGCCCAGGCGTTGATGCCGCCGGCAATGTTGGCGACATGTTCAAAACCACGCGCTTTCAAAAATGCTGCCACCTGCATGCTGCGTGCACCGTGGTGGCACAGGCAGGCAATGGGCTGGCACGGGTCTAACTCGGTCAGGCGGGGCGGGATCACCCCCATGGGTATGGTGATGAGCTCAAATTCGTCGGTCGGCGTGATGCTGGCCATTTGCAGCTCGACGGGTTCGCGCACATCCAGCACCACGGGCTTGCCGTGGCCGCGCACCGAGGCGAGCCATTGCGGCAGTTGCGACGGACGGATTTGCGTGATCATGCCTTAAAACCTGAACGCCGACGGTTCCGGGAAGTTTTGCAAACGTGGCGCGTTACTGTCCCATTTTTCGGTGGTTTTATAGTGCGTCGGGCCGGTGCGCTCGATCAGCATCGCGTGCATGATCGGCTCGTTGCCGACGATGGCAATCAGACGGCCACCCTCTTTCAGTTGGCCTAGTAGCGCTTGCGGCACTTCGGTGACCGAGCCGCCGAGCAGGATGGCGTCAAAAGGGGCATCAGCAGCTGCGCCAGCGGCACCATCAGCCACGCGCACTTCGACGTTGGTGATGTTGGCCTTTTGCAGGTTGGCGCGTGCCAGAGTGGCAATTTCAGGATTGATTTCGAGTGACAGGACGCGCTGCGCCTGACGCGCCATCAAGGCGGTGGTGTAGCCGCTGCCAGTGCCAATTTCAAGCACTTTGTCGGTGGGTTGCAGGGCCAAATCCTGCATCAGGCGTGCTTGCAGCCGCGGGGTCAACATGGCTTGGCCACCAGGCAGCGGGATTTCCAGGTCGGCAAAGGCCAGCGCCTTGTGGGCCAGCGGCACAAAGTCTTCGCGTTTGACGCTGGCGAGCAGTTCAAGCACGCTGCTGTCGTCTACATTCCAGGGGCGAACCTGTTGTTCGATCATGTTGAAGCGGGCTTGTTCGACGTTGCGCAAATTCATCTGAGTACTCCTGGGGGTATGTTAACGGACTTTTCCAATTTTAGCTGGCGTGGTGTCAAAAGCCCTGCTTTTACATTGTCTGGGCTGCTGCAGGACGCCACAATCTGCGCAACCATTGCGCCAGATCATCCATGTAACAGTACACCACGGGTACCACCACCAGCGTCAGCAGCGACGAGGTGATGACGCCGCCAATGACCGCCTGGCCCATCGGGGCGCGCATTTCAGACCCTTCAGAAAGCGCAAACGCCAGCGGCACCATGCCAAAAATCATCGCCAGCGTGGTCATCAGAATCGGCCGCAGCCGCACCCGCGCGGCCATCAACAGCGCGTCGTTGCGCGCCAGGCCAGGCACGGGGTTGCCGCTGTCGTCGGTTGAGGGCGCGCGCGCGCGGATGGCAAAGTCAACCAGCAAAATGGCGTTCTTGGTGACCAAGCCCATCAGCATCACGACGCCGATGACAGAAAAAATCGATAGCGTCGAGTTGAACATCAGCAGCGCCAGCACCACGCCAATGAGCGTCAGTGGCAGCGAGGTCATCAGCGCCAGCGGCTGGAAAAAGCTCTTGAACTGGCTGGCCAGAATCATGTAGATGAAGATCACTGCCATGGCCAGCGCCGACAGGGCGTAACCGAAAGCCTCGGCCATGTCTTTGACCGAGCCGCTGAACTTGTAGCCGTATCCCGGCGGCATGGCGATGCTGTCCATCGCTTTGCGAATGTCAGCCGACACCTCGCCAGCCGAGCGTGTGGACACGTTGGCGGTGATGGCCACCTCACGTGCCAAGTCACGCCGGTTGATTTGGTTCGAGCCAGTGGATTCGACGATGTCGGCCACCTGGTTCAGCCGCACGATGCGCGCGTTGCCGTCGGCGGTGGCACCCAGCGCAAACGGCAACTGGCCAAGGTCTTCAGTCTGGTTGCGCGCCGCGGGTGCGAGGCGTACGTTGACGTCGTAGGTCTGGTCGTCTGGGGCGCGCCAGTTGCCCACCGTCACGCCAGCGACCAGCGTGCGCAGCGCGCTGCCGATTTGTGCCACGCCCAGGCCCAGATCCGACGCTACGTCGCGGCGTACGCGCACGTCGAGCGTGGGCTTGTCGGGTTTGAGCGTCGAGTCAATGTCGACCAGGCCGGGGATGTCGCGAATCTTGTTCAGCGCCAGCGCATTGAGTCGGGTGAGCTCGCCCAGGTCAGAACCCTGGATGGAAAAGGCGATCTGCTTTTGCCCGCCCACCGGGTCCAGCAAACCGACATGGGTGACGGTGATGCCCGGTACCTGACGCAGGCGTTGGCGCAGCAGCACCGACATGGCGTCGACATTGCGTTGGCGCAGGTGGCGGTCGACCAGCCGGATGTAGACACTGGCGTAAATCTTGCCCTGCGCGTTGCCGGTGTTGATCGTGGTCAGCGTGTAGTTCACCTCCGGGAATGAGCGGATGATTGCCTCGACCTGTTTGGCGCGCTGTTCGGTGACCTCCAGTGACGACCCCACCGGCGTGTTGAAGGTAAGGTTGGTCTCCGAAAAATCGGACTTCGGCACGAACTCGGTGCCCAGCAGGGGAACCATGACGACGCTGCTGGCAAAGATGACCAAAGCCAAACCCACGGTGGCCAGTTTGTGCACCAGCGCCCAGCGCAAAATGTTTTGGTAGATGTCGACCAGCGCATCGGTACCGTAGTCAAACAAGGCGGTGACGCGGCCAATGGTCTTGTCGTACCAGGTGACCGGCTTGTGGTGTTTGCCCTGGGCCTCGATGCTGGGGTCGTGCCAGATGGAGGACAGCATGGGGTCGAGCGTGAAGCTGACGAACATCGACACCAGAACCGCCGCGACAATGGTCAGGCCAAACTCATGGAAGAACTTGCCAATGATGCCACCCATGAAGCCGATCGGCAAAAACACCGCAACGATGGACAACGTGGTGGCAAACACCGCCAGGCCGATTTCGCGCGTGCCGTCCATCGCCGCATCAAACGCGCTTTTGCCCATCTGCACGTGGCGCACGATGTTTTCTCGCACCACAATGGCGTCGTCGATCAGCAGCCCGACGCACAGGCTCAGCGCCATCATAGTGATCATGTTGACGGTAAAACCCAGCAGGTTCATGAAGAAAAACGTGCTGATCAGCGCAATCGGCAGCGTCAGCCCGGTGATGACGGTGGAGCGCCACGAGTTCAAAAACAAGAAGACGATCAGCACCGTGAGCAGGGCGCCTTCAAACAGCGTCTGCCGCACGTTGGACACCGACACCCGGATCTGGCGCGAGCCGTCGGTGATCTGCTGCAGCTTGACGCCCGGCGGCAATTGGTCTTGCAGTTCCGCCAGCGTCTTGTTGAGGTTGTCAACGACGCCAATGGTGTTTTCGTCCTGCGACTTCTGCACGCTCAAGAGCAGCGTGCGTTGCCCGTTGTAAAGCGCCAGGCTGTCGATTTCCTGCGCGCCGTCGTTGACCGTGGCCACCTGGTCGACACGCACCGGTGCGCCACCTTTGCGAGCAACGATGATGCGGCCAAAGTCTTCCGGGCGCTGCACCCGGGCGGCGAGCTGGATCACGCGGTCTTGCTGCAACGAGCGGATCGCGCCCGCCGGGTAGTCCTGGTTCTCGCTGCGCACCGCGGCCACCACTTGGTCGGGTGTGATGCCAAAGGCTTCGAGCGCCTGCGGATTCAGGTACAGGTTGATCTCGCGCTTGCTGCCGCCCACCAGCGTGACCGAGCCAACGCCGCGCACGTTCTCCAGGCGCTTCTTGAAGACCTGTTCGGCCCAGTTGGTGAGCTCGACCGGGTTCATTGCCTTCGCCCCAGCGCGGCTGTCGGGCAACACCGCTACCGACCAGATGGCGCGGCTGGCCGGGTCAAAACGCAGCACGCGCGGCTCTTTCACCTCGGTGCGCAGAGTCGGGCGGATGGCAGCTACTTTTTCGCGCACGTCTTCGGCGGCCTTGCGCCCGTCCATGTGCAGGCCAAATTCGATGATCACCACCGACTGGCTCTCGTACGAGCGTGACGTTAGCGCGTTGATGCCGGCAATCGAGTTGACCGCCTCCTCGATTTTTTTGGTGACTTCACTTTCGACAATTTCCGGTGATGCGCCGGGGTAATCGGTGCTGATCACCACCACCGGGAAATCGATGTTGGGAAACTGGTCGACTTGCAGGCGCTGCATCGAAAACAAACCCAGCACCACCAGTGCCAGCAT
>PFKL01000173.1 GCA_002784245.1 Comamonadaceae bacterium CG_4_10_14_3_um_filter_60_75 | reverse complement strand
TGACTTTGTAATCTTGTACCGTGCCAGCGGCGTCGCGGCGCACCCAGTGCAGCAGCAAGCCGCGCGCCATTTCGCACCAGGCCAGCGTTTGCCCATTCCCCAACGCCAAAGTTCCCGTCGATAACACCTGCTCAACGGGTGTGCCAGGTGTGACGCAAGCGAGCTCCAGCAGGTCCAACCATCGCGAGGCCAGGCGCAGTCCGAGCGTCGGCGCGTAGCCTGATTCACGGTTGCGCAGGCGTGTCCATGGGCCGTTCTCGGCGCACCGACCTTGCCAGGTGGGGTATTGGGCGAAGTCCTGCTGCTCGGCGATGCATTGGCCCAGCGCCATGAGTTGGTCGGTTTGTCGCGCCCGGTCGGTGTGCAGGACGTCGAGCATGGGCGAGGCTGGCATCACCGCCGGCGCGCTGCGCAGCCAGTGTGCCAGACAGCGCGCTGGCAGCAAGCGGGCAGCGTGGCGTTGGCACCACTCGGCCACTGCGTCAACTTGACGGTCGTGCGCAAGCCAGGTGGCCACGTCGGTTTGTACGATGTACTGCGCCAGCCAGGCGCGTAAAGCAGTGAGCGCGGCCCAGGCATCGTCTTCTGTGGCCACGCGCAGCGGGCCTGCCATCGACAGCGGGCACACTGCCAGCCAGCGTAGGCACTCGATGCCAGCGACTGGTTCAGGCTGCCGCTGGGGCCAGTCCAGCGCCATGCTGCGCAGGTGGTCGCGTGCGGTTTGCAGCAGGTGAAAGACCGGCGCGTCCTGAGGTGCTGCGGGCAAACCTAAAACCTGTCGGCTGGTACGGATATGGGCGTGGGCGCACAGGGTGAACACCGAACCCAGTAGTTGCGGAATCTGCTGCACGGCCTGCCCTCGCAGCAGCTGCGCCAGGCGGCCAGCTTGCAGCACGGGTCGATGGCCGGTGATGCCAGCGGACGCGCCTGGGTGTAACTGGTAAGCGCCAATCAGCGATTCTGCGGGAGAGGGCATTGCGGTGCGGCTGGTTGACGGCGAAGCGCGAGCCCGCGATGAAAGTGCTGCCTAGTGCAACACCACCGGGTTTTGTGCCAACTCGGCGTAGCGTTCCAGCGTTTCTTCGACTTCGTCTTGCGTTGGCGTCTTGAGCTGCCAGGCCGAGATGTGTTGCTGGAACAATTCAGCCCAGGAGCCATCCAGATACACCTCCTTGCCGGTGCGCTTGTTCACGATCTCAAAGCCGTGGCGCGCCAGGCGCGGAATGATCAGCAGTTGCTCGCCTTCTTTGAGTGAATCGGCAGGCAAATCGGCGGCCACCGCATTGGCTAGCATGTGAGTTACCGAATAAGTTTCAGAGTCGTAGAGCGTATGCATGTGCAAATTATGCTTGAAAAGAATTTATCCCATAGCTGGAGGTAGATGGACGCAATTCAAGGCGTGGGATAGCGCACACGCAGCACCTCAATCTCGTCGACCCGCTCGGGTATCACCAGTTTGAGCACATCGCCCTCGTGCGCCTTGAGCAAGGTGCGGGCGATCGGCGACACCCAGCTGACTTCACCGGCTGCACTGTTGGCTTCGTCGATGCCGACAATCCTGACGGTACGTTCAATACTGTGCTCGTCGACATATGTCACCGTCGCGCCAAAAAATATTTGCGTGCTGCCATGGTGCAGCGCCGGGTCGGCGACCACGGCAATCTCCAGCCGTTTGATCAGAAAACGCACCCGCCGGTCGATTTCGCGTAGACGTTTTTTGCCATAGATGTAGTCGCCGTTTTCTGAGCGGTCGCCGTTGCTAGCGGCCCAGTGCACCGCCTCGACCACTTTGGGACGCTCGACTTCCACCAGCTGCTTTAGCTCAGCGCGCAGCGTGGCAAAACCCTGGGGGGTGATGTAGTTTTTGCTACCTGCGGGCAGGGCGGGCAACTGCAGCTCGTCGTCATCGTCGCTGTCGGATTCTTTGGTAAAAGCCTTGCTCATGGTTTGGCCACTGGCACAAACATGCCGCTCCAGCCGGTGGTTGAAACGCGCATTTGCTGCGGCCCGGTGCGGGTCAGTGTGAATTGACCGCCGCTTCCCAAAACATAGCGAAGAATCCAGCTTGCTGAGGGGCCGAAGTGGATCTGCTCGGCGGTAAACCGGATCTCCAGGGCTTGCTCCGTCTTGCAGATGCTGCCAGAGATGTCGGCCCAAAGGCCTCGGCTTGTCTTGACAAACGCCACCGACAGGGCGCCATCTTTCTCAGTAATCGCGACCCTGAGTGGTTTGCCGTCGTCCATGGTGGTCTCTTCCCATTGCAAGGGGAAACCGGGGTCGCCCAGCAACACCTTCAGGTCGGCCAGCGATGTGACGCACTTGGTTGGCGCTTGGGCGTGGCTGTGCGATGGCAGCGACAGTGCGAAAAACAAACTCAGGCCAATGCGAAGAAGCGAGCGGATCATGACGGTGCGGATTCGAGGTATTGATCTGCAATTCTCACCGACTTGACAAGGGTCTGCGCAGCCGAGTCAGACCGACACCTGTGCCAGTGCAGTTTGCAGCATGTCGATAAACACCCGTGACTTGACCGGCATGAGCTTGCGCTCCGGGAACACCGCCCAAGCGGTAACGCTGGGCAGACACCAGTCGGGCAAGACGCGGCGCAACGCCCCGCGGCGCACCTCGGGTGCGGCAAAGTAGTCGGGCACGGCGGCAATGCCGCTGGCGGCGCAGGCCAGACGGATCAACAACTCGGGTGCATTGGCGCTGGCGTGCCCGCAGGGCAAACCGTGCCAGCGCTGCTCGCCATGCAGCAGCGTCCAGGGTGCAGGTTCGCCATTGCCGCGCAGCATGCGGATGGCCGCGTGCTGCGCCAGGTCGTCTGGGTGCGCGGGCTCGCCGTGCTCGGCCAGGTAACCCGGCGCTGCATACAGCCCAAAGGAGAACACCGCCAGTTTGTGCGCCACCAGCAGCGCGTCATCGGGCAACTCACCCATGCGCACCGCCACGTCAAAACCCTCGCCCAGCAAATCGACCCGGCGCGGCGACAGGTCCAGCTCCAGCTGAATTTGCGGGTGCAGTGCGGTGAACGCGGCCAGCATGTCGGCCAGCAGCAGGGTGGCCAGGTCGCTGGGCATCGACACCCGCAAGCGGCCGCTGGGCGTGGCTTGCCGGTGCTCGCGCAGGGCAGACACGGCCTGCACCTCAGAGGCGACCTGGCGTGCGTGTTCCAGCAGTTGCAGGCCGAATTCGGTTAGCGTCTGGCGCCGGGTGGTGCGCAGCAAGACTTTTTCGCCCAGCTGTTGCTCCAGCGTCGCCAGCCGTCGTGACACGGTGGATTTGGGCCAGCCCAGGCGCTCTGCAGCGCGGCTGAAGCTGCCCAGCTCGGCCACGCTGGCAAAGATCAGCAAGTCGTTCGGGTCGACGCGGTTGGCAAGGCTGAATTGTTCCATTGTGACAACAATCATATCCATTTTGACGTCTTCTCAGTGTGATTGTTGTCTCATAAACTTCAGTCATCGCCACTTCAACCCCTCAAGGACACCCCATGAACATTCTGCAAATCAATGCCAGCGCCCGCCGCAACGGTGCCAACTCGACCCAATTGGCCAACACCATCGTCGCTCGGCTGCAAGCCGTCAACCCAGGGGCCACGCTCACCCTGCGCGACCTGGCTGCCACGCCGCACCCGGTGCTCGACGAAGCGGGTCTGGGCGCGCTGTTTTCCCCTGCCGACCAGCGCACGCTTGAACAAGCCGCACGCGTGGCGCTGGACGATGCACTGATTGCCGAGATTCAGGCCCATGACACGATCGTGCTGGGCGTTCCGATGTACAACTTCGGCATCTCGGTGCAGCTCAAGAGCTGGCTCGACGCCATTGCCCGCGCTGGCGTGACTTTCCGCTACACCGAAACCGGCCCCGAAGGCCTGCTCAAAGGCAAAAAGGTATATGTTGCCCTGGCCCGCGGCGGCAAATACCGCGATACGCCCAACGATTCGCAAGTGCCTTACCTGAAAATGATCCTGGGCTTTTTGGGATTGACCGACGTGCACTTTATCTACGCCGAAGGCCTGTCCATGGGTGCTGATGCGCTGACCCATGGTTTTGCCCAGGCCGAGGCCGACCTCAACGCCGCGCTGGCCTGAGCTGCTGAACCCGTTCGCCAGCGCGGCCCTTCCAAAGGAATCTGCCATGACCACTGCCACACTGACCGCCACCGTTGCCCGCGCCCGCGGCGTCGAGCAACTCGTTGCTGGCCAAGCCACCTCCGACGGCGCCGGAGTCAAGCTGACGCGCGTGCTGTCGCAGTCGCTGCAACATCGGTTGGACCCGTTTTTGATGCTGGATGCCTTTGGCAGCGACCAGCCCGACGACTACATTGCCGGTTTTCCGGACCACCCGCACCGCGGCTTTGAGACCATCACCTACATGATTGCCGGGCGCATGCGCCACCGCGACAGCGCGGGCCACGAAGGCCTGCTGGAAAACGGTGGTGTGCAGTGGATGACGGCGGGCAAGGGCGTGATCCACTCCGAGATTCCGCAGCAGGAAGAAGGCGTGATGGAGGGCTTTCAGCTCTGGCTGAATTTGCCCGGTGGTCAAAAAATGTGCGCCCCTTGGTACCGCGACTTCAAGGCCGGTGAATTACCGCGCTTGGTCACCCCCGAGGGTGTCGCCGTGACCGTGATTGCCGGGCAGAGCCACGGCCTGGCAGGTGCCGTCACACGCGAGACCACCGAGCCGCTGTACCTGGATGTGCATTTGCCCCAGGGCGCGCGTTTTGAGCAGGCTTTGCCCGCAGGCCACAGCGCGTTTGTCTACGTCTACCGGGGCGAAGTAAGCATTGCCGGCAAGCCCGTGCCGATGCAGCGCATGGCGATTCTGGCCAATGAGGCGCAGTCCGACGGCGTGGTGATGCAAGCCAGCGCCGATGCCAAGGTGTTGCTCATTGCCGGGCGGCCCTTAAAAGAGCCGATCGTGCAGTACGGCCCGTTTGTGATGAACACCCAGGAAGAAATTTACCAGGCGCTACGCGACCACCGGGACGGACGACTGGGTGAATCTGCGGCCTGAAGCTGTGCGCTGAGCTGCGGGTCGGATTCAGTGGACATGATTGACAATGTTGACGTGGCTACAGCACTCATTTTTGATATCCCAGACACCGTTGCGCAGTGGCGTGCCATCGATGACCAGGTCATGGGGGGCAAGTCGGCCAGCCGCATGCGTTTTGACGCAGCGGGCTTTGCCGTGTTTGAAGGTGTGGTTTCTCTGGAAGACAACGGCGGCTTTGCGTCGGTGCGTGCCGCTTGTTCCGCCCTGGCTGGCGAGCACATCAGCGGCTACCAGCTGAGCGTGCGTGGTGATGGCAAATGCTACAAGTTCAATTTGCGTACCGACGATGCGTTTGACGGTGTCAATTACCAGGCGGTCTTTTTGCCGCCCGCTGGGGTATGGACAACGCTGACACTGCCTATTGCCGACTTTCAGCCCACTTGGCGCGGCCGCCCGGTGCCAGAGGCGGTGCCCTTGCAGACGGCGCGTGTTTGCCAGGCTGGCTGGATGGTGGCCGACCGTCAAGCGGGCCCTTTTGCGTTGGCCATTGCGTCGGTTGCCTGTTTGCAGGAGCGAGCAGGTGCACGTTGAACCCGAGAATCCAACGCTTTGGCCTGTACTATGGTGTCCAAGCCATCGGCTTGAGGAAAACGACGCGTTTGTTGGCTGAGAACGCGTTGTGATCCTCGCCGCTGGAGTTGCTAAACCAGTTTTTTCAGCAGCTCTGCTTTCTTGGCGTCAAACTCCTGCTGCGTCAGGACACCTTTGGCGGTGAGTTCGCCGAGCTTTTCCAGCGTGGCGATCACCTCCTCTGGTTTGACGCCTGCGGCTTGCGCCACGGCCGCCACATTGGCCGGCGCTTGCAGACCAGCGGTGAGGTTCTGCGCCAGTACCTGGCCCAGTGCCACCCCGGCACCCAGGCCCATGGCGTCACCGGCCATGCCGCTGCCACCGCCGCCGGTGCCGCCTTCGGCAAACTTGGGAATCGCTTGCGCGGTCTGGTACTGCATGAACCTGGCCATGTCGTCACCCACCATGCCCATGCCGATTTTTTGATCAAGCACTTTTTGCAAGTCTTCGGGCAACGAGACGTTTTGCACCGTGAGTTTTTCCAACGCCAGACCGATCTTTGCGAATTCCGGTGCCAGCTGTTGGGTCAGGGCTTGGGCAAACATCAGCTGGTTGCCGGCCAAATCCAGAAACGCAATGTCGCTTGAGGCCACGGCGTTGCTGATGTGTTGCAGTACCAAGCTGCGCAGCTGCCCGTCAATATCTAAGGTTTCATAGCGTTCGCGCGTGCCGGAGATTTCGGTGTGAAACAGCTTCGGGTCGCTCACCCGAAAGCTGTAGTTGCCAAAGGCGCGCAGACGCACTGCGCCAAAGTCCTTGTCGCGGATGGTGATGGGTTGTGGCGTGCCCCACTTCTGGTCAAGCTGCTGACGGGTACTGAAAAAATACACGTCGCTTTTAAAGGGCGACTCAAACAGCTTGTCCCAGTGCTTCAGGTAGGTCAGCACTGGCAATGTCTGTGTGGTCAGCGTGTGGCTGCCGGGGCCAAACACGTCGGCGGCTTTGCCCTCGTTGACAAACAGCGCCATTTGGGATTCGCGCACCACCAGTTGTGCGCCATTCTGGATTTCCAGACCAGCCATCGGGAAGCGCCAGGCCAGGGTACCGTCGGCATCTTCGGTCCATTGAACAACGTCAATGAACTGTTTCTTGATGAAATCCATCAGTGCCATGTGCTGCTCCTGAAAGTGTGAGGGCGTGCTGATGATACACACGACCCCAAACGAAAACACCCACCGCGGCAAACCTGCCGGGTGGGTGTCGGGGTTAAACAGTGTTAACGCGTCAGGCTACTTATTGGGCCAAGCTGACGCGCACCGATCGGTCACCTTCTATGGGGGCGACGGTCTCGGCCAGCATGACCGGGGCAGCCTGGGTGACGCGGCCAAAGCCTCGGCTAGCGAGTTCGCGGCGCACCGCCTCGACACGGGCCAGGTCTTGCGGCTGGCCGCTGCGACGGTATTGCGCTTGGGCCTTTTGCATGGCTTGCATCAGCGACGCGACCTCATGCGACATGACCGGCTTTTCGGGGTTGATTGCGGCGACCTGGATGGTCTTGGCGACCGGTGCAGCGGCGCTGCCTTGGGCCATGGCGGCGCCAGCGGTTGCGACAGAAACGAGTGTCAACAGCAGGGTGGATACAGATTTGTTCATGACATAACTCCTTGAAGGTAAAAAAATGGACCCGTTGCAACGGGGCCTTGTGCATCGATGTGGCTCTACGATATCCGGCGTTTGTGGCAGTTTCAAGGCAAACGTAACGGCCGGCGTCATGGCGTGACACTGCTTACAAGCGCTTGCAATTGGCGTTCTTTTTGTTTCGGATTGACGACGTTTTTGTGGTGTTTAGGCTATGCTCGTCGCTCGTCTTGAACTCATCAGATGCCTCAAAATTTGATTCCTGCGGCAGATAGCGCCCCCGTGGCAGCCATGTTGCTAGCCGCTGGCCGGGGCGAGCGCATGCGCCCGTTGACCGACACTTGCCCGAAACCGCTGTTGCCGGTGCGCGGCAAGGCGCTGATGCAGTGGCACATGGAGGCGCTGCTGCGCGGCGGCGTGGCCCGCGTGGTCATCAACACCGCCTGGCTGGAAGAAAAAATCATTCAAACATTTAATGATCTTTTTGGCATCAAGCCCTTATTTGAAAAGCGTGAGCAGCTATCAAAAAAGGAACGTTTGGAGCTGCTTTACTCGCGCGAAGGGCGAGACTTTGGCGCGGCGCTGGAAACCGCTGGCGGTATTTGCCGCGCCCTGCCGCAGTTGTGCCCGCAGCCAGACGCACTTGGGGGCGACATGTTTTGGGTGCTGGCAGGAGACGTCTATACGCCCGGCTTTGCCTTCACGCCCGCAGCGGTTTCGCGCTTTGCAGCCAGCGGCAAGCTCGCGCACCTCTGGCTGGTGCCCAACCCGGCGCACAACCCGCGTGGTGACTTTGGGCTCGACACAAGATCAGGCCTGGCATTGAATTTGCCGCCCGAGGACCTCCGCCCTCACTACACCTATTCCACCATTGGGCTGTACCGCCGCGCATTGTTTCTACCACCCTGGTGCGATGTGGCCCCAGGCAACCCACAGGGCCGTGTCGTCAAGCTGGCCCCGCTGCTGCGTGCCGCGATGGATCAGGGGTTGGTCTCTGCCGAGCTGTACCACGGGCCCTGGACCGACGTGGGTACGCCGCAGCGCCTGGCCGAACTGAACGCGCCCTGAAAAAACTTGCTACGCTTGGCCCCTTGCGCTGGTGCCCTTGGCGCCGCGCTTTTCTTTCATTAATTTGCCGATGAATACTGCCAATACCACCATTTATGCCCCGCGTCGTGCGGCGCTAGCACGCCACCTGGGCCCGCAAGGGATCGCCATTTTGCCCACCGCGCCTGAGCAGGCGCGCAACCGTGACAGCGACTTTCTGTTTCGCCACGATAGCTATTTTTATTACCTCTGCGGCTTCACCGAGCCGAACGCCTGGCTGGTCATTACCGGCGACGGGCAGACAACGCTGTTTTGCCAGCCCAAAGACCTGGAGCGTGAAATCTGGGACGGCCTGCGCCTGGGCCCCGAGGCGGCACTGCGACAGCTGGGTGTGAACGCGGCTTTTTCTGTGGCCGAGCTCGATGCCAAGCTGCCCGCCATGCTCGACGGGCGTGACGCCGTCTGGTACCCTTTTGCCACGCACAAGGGCTTGGAGGCACGCATCGACGGCTGGCTGGGCGCCTTGCGTGCGCGGGTGCGCTACGGCACGCTGTGCCCGCAGCAGCAACGCGACCTGTGCGGCGTGCTCGACGAAATGCGGCTGGTGAAAGACGCACACGAGCAAGCCGTGATGCGCCGCGCCGGGCAAATCAGCGCCGGTGCGCACATCCGCGCCATGCAGCGCAGCGGCCAGATGCTGCGTGCTGGCCAAGAGGTGCGTGAATACCACCTCGATGCCGAGCTGCTGCATGAGTTTCGCCGCCATGGCTCGCAGTACCCGGCCTACGGCTCGATCGTCGCTGCCGGCGCCAACGCCTGCGTGCTGCACTACCGCGCCGACGCCGGCTTGGTGCGCGACGGTGAGCTGGTGCTGATTGATGCGGCCTGCGAGCTCGACGGTTATGCCAGCGACATCACCCGCACCTTTCCGGCCAACGGCTCGTTCAGCGGGCCACAGCGCACGCTTTACGAGGTCGTGCTGGCCTCCCAAGAAGCCGCCGTCGCAGCGACCCACGCCGGTGCGCGTTTTACCGACCCGCACGATGCGGCGGTCAAGGTGCTGTCCCAGGGCATGCTTGATGTCGGTCTGCTCGACAAAAACAAGGTCGGTTCGCTACAGGATGTGATTGACAAGCGCGCCTACTTTCCGTTTTACATGCACCGCACCGGCCACTGGATTGGCATGGACGTGCACGACTGCGGGGCCTACACTGAACCGTCAGAAATTGGCCAGGTCAGCACACGCCAAGACGCGCTCACGGGCGAAACCATCCAGGACCGCCCGGCGCGCATTTTGCGACCCGGCATGGCGCTGACCATTGAGCCCGGCATTTATGTGCGCGCGGCTGAGGGCGTGCCCGAGCAGTTCCACAACATTGGCATTCGCATCGAAGACGACGCCATCGTCACCGACACCGGCTGCGAGCTGCTCACGCGCGACGTGCCAGTGACGGCGGCCGAGATTGAAGCGCTGATGCGCTAGTCTTGCGCCTCTGCCAACCACGAGCCAGACCATGCCAACTCATCCTCCTGAGCGCCTCAGCGCGTTTTTCAAACAGCACAGCGTGCACGATGTCGAGTGCATTTTTGCCGACATCTCGGGCTACCCGCGTGGCAAGCTGATGCCTGCGGCGAGCTTTGCTGCTGGCACTGATCTGCGCATTTGTCAGGCGATCCCGATGCAGGCCGTCACCGGTGAATATTCGTACAACCCGGTCTTTCCTGATTCGGACCCCGACGTGCGCATGGTGCCGGATTACCGTACGCTGACGCTGGCGCCCTGGGCCAGCGTGCCGCGCGCGGTGGCGGTGCACGATTGCATGGAGCTCAATGGCGACTTGTGCACCTTTGCACCGCGCAGTGCGCTCAAACGAGTGCTGGCCAGCTACGCCGCGCAAGGCTTGCGACCGGTGGTGGCGCCAGAAATCGAGTTCTATCTGACCGCCGCCAACACCGATCCCGCGCAGCCGCTTGTGCCGCCGGTGCCGCGCGGCGGCCGTGCCGAGGTGGGGCAGAGCGCGTTCAGCCTGAACATGTTCAACGCGTTGGCACCGTTCTGGGATGAGTTCCGCGCTGCCTTGGCAACCCTGAACATCGCTGCTGACACCTGGATCCATGAGGTGGGCGCGACGCAGTACGAGATCAACCTGCTGCACGGTGATGCAGTGGCGGTGGCCGACCAGGCCTTTTTATTCAAGTACGCCGCGCGCGAAATTGCCCTCAAGCACGGTCTGAACGCCGTTTTCATGGCCAAGCCGATCGCGGGCAGTGCCGGCAGCTCGATGCACCTGCACACCAGCGTGCTCGATGCCAACGGCCACAACATCTTCAGCAATCCAGATGGCGCCGAGAGTCCCCGGCTCGGCCACTTTATCGCCGGGTTGCAAACCTACGGCCCGGAGCTGATGCTGATGGCCGCGCCCAACGTCAACTCTTACCGCCGTTATGTGGCCGGCTGCCAGGCGCCGGTGAACATGCAGTGGGGCTACGACAACCGCACCACGGGCTTGCGCATTCCGGCCAGCAACGCTGCGGCCCGGCGGGTTGAAAACCGCGTGGCCGGGGCCGATGCCAACCCCTACCTGGCCATCGCCGCGTCGCTGGCCGCGGGTCTGGCGGGGTTGGTGGAAACCTTGCAGCCGTCTGCACCGTTGTCAGGCAATGGCTGCAGCGAGGCCTACAGCTTGCCGCGCAGTATGGAATTGGCGCTATTAACAATGCAGCATAGCGCGCTTGCTAGACAGGCGTTTGGTGATGATTTCGTCACTGGTTATTGTGCTGTCAAGGCGCTTGAATACGACCACTTTCAAAACGAGATTAGCGCTTGGGAGCGGCGTTACTTGTTGCCGCAGGTGTAAGGGTTTGCCTCGGGTATGGGTGTTACGTTTCGATACAAGGCGTATTCAGCCAGAAGCCTAGAATGGTTCGATGAATAAATCAATTGTTACTGTTGTTTGCGTGCTCGGCCTGGCCTTGCTTCAGGGTGGCGCTGTGGCGGCCGATGTCGGTGTTTCCGTCACGGTTTCAGAGCCCGGGTTTTACGGTCGCATTGACGTCGGTCGTGTACCTCAGCCCGCGGTGATTTATCCGCGGCCCATCATCATCGAGCAGCAGCCCATGACGGTGGTGCGTCAACCCATCTATCTGCGGGTGCCGCCGGGTCATGAAAAGCACTGGGATAAAAATTGCTACAAGTACAACGCCTGTGGCCAGCCAGTCTATTTTGTGCAGGACAACTGGTACCGGGAGGTCTACGCCCCGCGTTACTACGGCCAAGCTGACCGTCATGACGACCGTCGTGACAAGCGCGGTGACAAGGGCAAACACGGCAAGAAAAAAGACCAGCGCGGCAACGATTGACGTCGTAATTGTTTTCAGCGCCCGGGATCGCAGTGGCGCTATTTGATACACACCGAGCGGACCATCTTCAGGTCCGTCAGCCCCATCATGACCTTCTCCATGCCGTCCATTTTCAGGGTGCGCATGCCGCCTTCCACTGCCGCCGCAAACACCTGTGCGACGCGGGCACGTTCCTGAATCAGTTTTTTGATACCCTCATCGGCAATCAGCAGCTCATGCAAACCGACGCGGCCCTTGTAGCCGGTCTGGTTGCACTTGTCACAGCCGACGTGGCGGTAAAAGCTGAGTTGGCCGTCCTGTGCATATTGTTTTTTCCAGCCGTCGATCAGTTGGGTCAGTTCGCCTGCGTAGTCGGTTTTCCAGGCTGCAGAGTGGCGTAGCTCTTCGGCGTATTCGGCAGCAAACAGGCGTAATTCTTCGTCATCCGGGACGTAGCTTTCCTTGCAGGCGCACAGCTTCTTGGCCAGCCGCTGCGCCAGGATGCCCAGCAGCGCGTCGGCAAAATTGAACGGATCCATGCCCATGTCCAGCAGCCGGGTGATGGATTCGGGCGCTGAATTGGTGTGCAGGGTAGAGAACACCAGGTGACCGGTCAGCGACGCTTCAACGCCCATCGCCACGGTTTCATGGTCGCGCGATTCGCCGACCATGATGATGTCGGGGTCTGCCCGCAAAAAAGCCCGCATCACCAATGCAAAGTCGATACCGGCCTTGCGGTTGATCTGCACCTGACGCAAGCCCTTTTGCGTGATTTCCACTGGGTCTTCTGCCGTCCATATCTTGGTATCGGGCTTGTTCAGGTGTTTCAGGATCGAGTGCAGCGTGGTCGTTTTACCCGAACCGGTCGGACCGCACACATAGAACAAGCCGTAGGGTTTCTCAACGGTTCGAAGCACCCGTTCCATGTTGTGCTCGGTCAGCCCCAGCTTGTCCATCGGGATCGGCTCGCCAGCGGCCAGAATCCGCATCACAACGTCTTCAACGCCGCCCGCTGAAGGAATGGTAGCCACGCGCAGCTCGATGTCGGCCGGACCATACTTCTTGAACTTGATCTTGCCGTCTTGCGGTTTGCGCCGTTCCGAGATGTCGAGATCACACATGATCTTCAGGCGCGTGACCATGGCCTGGCGAAAGTGCGAAGGCACTTCGATGTACGGTTGCAGCGAGCCGTCGATGCGAAAACGGATACCGGTCTTGAGCTTGCCCGGCATCGGTTCGATGTGGATGTCAGACGCTCCCTGGTGGTAGGCGTCGAGAATCACCTTGTTGACAAACTTGACCAGTTCATTGTCAGCAGCGGCGGATTCAAGCGAATCGTCGGCGCCGCCGTCGTCCATTGGCGCGCTGTCCATATCGGCCAGCATCTCATCGATGCTGCCACCGCTGGCCTCCAGACCAAAAATTTGGCCCAGCGTGTCCTGGAACTCGGCGTGGGTGGTGACGCTGTAGACAAACTTGGTGACCCGCGGAAACACCTGCTGCACGATGCGCGATCCGCGGACCGCCTCCGGGTCCAGGCACATGATGACCAAGCCGGCTGGCGAATCCTCCAGCGGAATCCAGCCCTGTTCTTCCAGGAATTCGCGCTTGAGCGCGCCGTGCAAAACCTCGGAGCGGATGCGCCCCTCGGCCCATGGTTCGTATGGCACGGCAAAAAATTTGGCCAACGAGGGGCCGATCTGCGCTGACCGAACTTTGTATTGGTTGCGCAAGACATACTCAACCGCCTGGCCCTGCTCGCGCGCGTCCTGCAGGCATTGCTGCAATTCGGCAGCGGTCATGATGCCGTCTGAGACCAGACCATCGTATTTGGTTGCCATGCGCCGCACGGCGTCTTCGCTCTCGTGGATGCGGTGCCGGATGGCTGTTGCCAGCGTCTTGCACAGTTGCGAAATACCCTCAAGTTCAAGCTCGCCAAAGGTTTCGTTGTTTTTGTTGTTGATAACCTGCAGCACGCCGTACAGCGTCTCGCCTTCGAGAATCGGCGCCACCATCATCTGGCGTGTGCGGTAACCCGAACGCTTGTCTACTTCTTTCAGGAAACTCAGCGCCGGATGGATTGTTTTCAGCGACTCGTCATCATAGACGTCGGGCAAATTGACCAGCTTGCGGCTAAAAGCGACGTAACCGGCAATACTTTGCGGTGAAATGGGCAGCTTCAGGTCGCGGCTGCTGTTGAGTCCGGTCTTGACCTTGGAGATGATCGCTGTCTGGTCTTCGCTGACAACGTATAGCGTCAGACGATCGGCGTTGAAAAGCTTGCAAATGTCCTGGCTGGCCTCGAGCATGATCTGCTCGATGTTGTCGGTCTCATGGATGCGTGCGGTGACGTGTTGCAGCTGTTTGTAGAACAACGCCTCAAACGTCATGCCGGCATGCTCAGTAGGCAGTTTGACCACGGTGTTCATGTCGTCGATTCGGCTGCAATCAATAGCCAAGGGAGATCACAATGGTTCCAGGTGCTTTTGCGGGCGAAAGTAGTGTGCTCAAGCCTGCAGAAACTGCATTTCTGTACCAGCGAGCACGATGCGGTCACCATGGTGCAGCACGCAGGGCTCTTCGCCGACGGTCTCGCCATTGATGGTCATTCGGTCAGTACCCTCAACATGATGCACAAAGAAGTTGTGACGCCGCTGTGTGATGGCAGCCACCGACACGCCCGGTTTGCCGATGGTGGTTACCACTTTGGTAATGGCCATTTCGCGACCCGCAGCGGGCCCGGTCAGGACTTTGATCGAGCCTTGAAGTTCGGAGTTGGGTGCCGTTGCCGCTGGTGCAATCGGCGTCGGCGCCGCAGCAGGTTTGTAAAGCATGGTTTTGTCGTAAGCCGGATTGGCGGATTCCGACTCGAACTTGATGCGGTATTTGCCCATTTCAAGCACGTCGCCGTTGCGCAGGTCTTCCCGCTTGACAGCTTTGCCGCCAAGATAAGTCCCGTTGGTGCTGTGGAGGTCTTCCACTGTCACTCGGCCACCGACCATGTGCAACACGGCGTGTTCGCCGCTGACGGTCAAGTTATCCAGAACAACATCGTTGTACGGCCTGCGCCCCAACGTTGTTTTTTCGTTGGTCAGCGAAACTTCGCTGACCACAGCACCATCCATCATGACTGTTATTTTGGGCATGAAAACCTCCTGTCACTCGCAGTATATGGGGTCTGGCTTCTGAGCAAACACTTCAAGCCATGGGATTTTTCAGAAAAGCCGTGTCATTGAAACCGGTTTCGGGCCAAGCCTGCGCCCGCACCAGCAACACGGATACATTGTCACGTCCGCCGTTGGCAATCGCCCGCCCGACCAAGGTGCTGGCTATCGCCGGTAACTCAGCGGCGCTATCGAGCGCACTACCTATGTCTTGGTCACTGACCATGTCATTCAAACCGTCTGAACACAGCAGATACAAGTCTGCGTCATGGACATGGTGTTCGTGGATTTCGATTCGTGTGGTTTTTTCAACACCGAGCGCGCGGGTCAGCAAATTGCGACCGGGCGCGCTGGCGGCTTGCTCTATCGTGAGTAGCCCGGCGTCAATGTGTTCTTGCAGTATTGAATGGTCGCGGGTGAGTTGTGACAGTTTACCCTCGCGCAAGCGGTAGCAACGTGAATCGCCAATATGGCCCAGTACCAAATGCTTGCCCTGAAACACGGCCACCACCAAGGTGGTGCCCATGCCGGTGTAATGCGGGTTGGCGTCGGCGGCGTGCAGAATCGCCAGATTGGCCTCATCGGCACACATTTCGACGGCGCGTTCAACCCGTTTCAGATCCGATTGCCGCGACTCCTGGGACAGCCAGTGGACCAGCTCCGACTTGATGAATTCGGTTGCCATGGTGCTGGCCACCTCGCCGGCGTTGTAGCCACCCATGCCGTCGGCCAGGATAGCAACGCCATGGACAGCGTCAATGGCCAGCGAATCCTCGTTATTGGTGCGAACTGAACCGGCGTCGGTCAGGCCATGAAAACTGTATTGCATTGTGGCGTTGGCTACAGGTTAAAACCACCTCGGCGCATTGTGGCAGGAAATCTTCGCGTCATGTCGTCGGTGTGCCAGATCAGGTAGCCGTTCTGGTTGTCGCTTGCGCGCGGTCTTTGAACCAGCGGCCAAGCAAAAAAACCAACAGTGCCCCCGCCAGCCCAAAACCATAGTGCCAAAGTCTGCCCTGCGGAAATAGACCGGCCACTGCCGGGTCGGTTTGTGCCATGGTGACGGCAATCCACCCCAGCAGCATGCCGCCCAAGGTGATGACGAACGGGAAACGGTCCATCAGCCGCAAAATCAGCTGGCTGCCACCAATGATCAGCGGGATGCTCACCAACAAGCCAAAGAGCACCAGAATCAATTGATGTTGCTCACCCGCGGTGGTGGCCGCCCCGGCGATGGCCATCACATTGTCCAGACTCATCACCAGGTCGGCGACGATCACCGTTTTGACCGCCGACCAGAGTCGATCGCTGGTCTCCATGGTCGAATGGCCTTCTTCCTGCGGTATCAACAGTTTGACGCCAATCCAGAGCAGCAGGCCGCCGCCAATCAGCTTGAGATAAGGTACTTGCAGCAGCGTCAGTGCAAAGGCGATCAGGATCACCCGCAACACAATGGCGCCTGCCGTGCCAAGCAAAATGCCCTTGAAACGCTGGTGTGCGGGCAGTTGCCGGCAAGCCATGGCAATGACTACCGCGTTGTCGCCACCGAGCAAGACGTCAATCAGGATGATCTGACCGACAGCGATCCAGAAATGAACGGTTAAAAATTCTTGCATGGAGGTATTTTGCGAACTGTAGGCAGCCCAAACGACAAAGCCGGATTGTCCCTCAGGAAATCCGGCTTTTCGGGTGCCTGCAGGCAAGACCGCA
>PFKL01000013.1 GCA_002784245.1 Comamonadaceae bacterium CG_4_10_14_3_um_filter_60_75 | reverse complement strand
GTTTGACCTCCAGCCAGGTCTGGTTGAGCGTTTCCCAGACTTCGGTGGTGAGCGTGCCGCGCACGGCGCGGGCGTTTTCACGCGCGGCGCTCAGGCAAGAGACGATGCTGGAGGGGTTGCTTTCGTCCTTGACCATGAAGTCCATCACCTCGCGGGCGGCGATGTCTCCGTGCTTTTCTTTGTACGACGGCAGCAGTTCGCTGATCGACAGCAAGCCTTGCCACCCGGCTTGCGCCATGGCGGTGGACTGCGGCAGCAAGGCGGTCTGGTAGTTGACGTCGAGCAGGCGCGCGGTGTTCTCGGCCCGCTCGGTGTAGCGGTTCATCCAGAAGAGGTGGTCGGCGGTTCTTGACAACATACGGGCTTTCTATTGAATAAATAGCGGGTTGCGCTTTTTCTATAAGGGCTTCAGGCCTATTTGCCTTGTGATTGCGACTGGCTGGCCGGGGCTAACGTGGCCTCGTCTTCGAGAATCCAGGTGTCTTTGGTGCCGCCACCTTGTGACGAATTGACGACCAGCGAGCCCTCTTTGAGCGCCACGCGGGTCAGGCCACCGGGCACCATTTGCACCGTTTTGCCCGAGAGCACGTAGGGGCGCAGGTCGATGTGGCGCGGCGCAATGCCGCTTTCGACAAACGTGGGACAGCTCGACAGGCTGAGCGTGGGCTGGGCGATGTAGCCGCTGGGGTTGGCCGCCACCGCTTTTTTGAAGTCTTCGACCTCGGCCTGGGTGGCCGCAGGGCCGACCAGCATGCCGTAGCCACCGGCGCCGTGCACTTCTTTGACGACCAGGTCTTTCATGTGCGCCAGCACGTAGGCCAGGTCGTCCTTGTTGCGGCACATGTAGGTGGGCACGTTGTGCAAAATGGGTTTTTCGCCGAGGTAGAACTCGATCATTTTGGGCACGTAGGGGTAGATGGATTTGTCATCCGCCACGCCGGTGCCTACGCCGTTGCAGATGTTGATGTGGCCGGCTTTGTAGACGTCGAGCAGGCCCGCGCAGCCGAGCGTGGACTTTGGGCGAAACACGTTGGGGTCTAAAAAGTCGTCGTCAACGCGGCGGTAAATCACATCCACCCGCTGCGGCCCGCGGGTGGTGCGCATGTAGCAAAAGTTGTCTTTGACAAACAGGTCTTGGCCTTCGACCAGTTCCACGCCCATTTGCTGCGCCAGGAAAGCGTGCTCAAAGTAGGCGCTGTTGTACATGCCGGGGGTGAGCACCACGACGGTGGGCTCGGCGGTGGTGGGCGGGCTGCTTTCGCGCAGGGCTTCGAGCAGCAAGTCGGGGTAATGGGCAATGGGGGCCACCCGGTGCATGGCAAACAGGTCGGGGAAAAGCCGCATCATCATCTTGCGGTCTTCCAGCATGTAGCTGACGCCGCTGGGTACGCGCAGGTTGTCTTCGAGCACGTAGTATTCGCCCTTGCCTGCCGCATCGGGCGCGCGCACCATGTCGATGCCGGAGATTTGCGAGTAGACCTGGTTGGGTACGTCCACACCCATCATTTGCGGGCGGAACTGGGCGTTTTGCTCGATCTGCTCGCGCGGGATCAGCCCGGCCTGCAGGATCTCTTGCGCGTGGTAGATGTCGTGCAGAAAGCGGTTGAGCGCGTTGACGCGCTGGGTCAGGCCGCGCTCGAGCATGCACCATTCTTTGGCGGGCACGATGCGTGGAATCAGGTCAAACGGAATGAGCCGCTCGGTGCCGGCACCGTCTTCGTCTTTGTCGCCATAGACGGCAAAAGTGATGCCGACGCGGCGAAAAATCATCTCGGCCTCGGCGCGGCGCTTGGCCATCATGTCACCGGGCTGGCGCGCCAGCCAGGCGTCGTAGATTTTGTAGTGATCCCGAATCTGCTCTCCCTTGGTGAAGAAGGCGTAGGGCAGACTGGTGTACATCTCGTCAAATTTTTGCATGGGAATCTTCTCCTGACCCACAGAGAATAGCAAGGTTTGGGCCAGTTTCAGCGTTACGGCGCGCGGTGCTGCCAATAGCGCTGGCCACTCTGGCGCTGGCACTGCGGTGCAGCAGCACGCCAGGATTGCCAGGTGATGGCACCGCAATGGGGCGTGTCGGCAACTTTGATCTGGCGTTGGGCATAACGCACCATCACAGCGCCTGCCGGATGACCAAAGCGGTTTCGGTAGCCGGCTTGCACCAAAGCAAGGCGCGGCTGCACTGCATTAAGGAATTCTTCGCTGCTCGACGTCTTGCTGCCGTGGTGCGGCACGACCAACACGTCAGCACGCAAGGGCGCACCCGCGCGCACCAGCTGCTGCTCTTGCGCCTGTTCGATGTCGCCCACCAGCAGCGCGGTCTGTGCGCCGTTGCTGATGCGCAGCACGCAGCTCATGGCGTTGGTCTGCTTGACGACGCCGTAATCGGCGGCTTGCGGGTGCAGCACCTCAAAGTCAACGCCGTCCCAGTGCCAGCGCTGGCCGGCCAGGCAGCGCTTGTCTGCGGCTGATGTGCGCGCCTCGTCAACCGAGGTCAACAGCGCAGCGCCTGGGTGCATTGCCCGCACGGCAGCACCACCGCCCGTATGGTCGCTGTCGCGGTGGCTCAGTACCAGCGTATCAAGGTGTACGCCGAGCGCGCGCAACAGTGGCACCAGCACGCGGTGGCCGGCGTCGCTCTCAGCGCTGTAGCGCGGCCCGGCGTCAAACAGCAGCGCGTGCTGCGCGCTACGCACCAGCACCGCACTGCCCTGGCCGATGTCGGCGGCGAGCAGTTCAAATTGGCCCACTGGCGGCACCGGCGCTTGCCACAACAGCACCGGCAGCAGCAGGGGCACACCACAGGCGCGCAGGCTCGGTGGCAAGCGCAGCACCAGCAAGACACCACCGAGCACCCCGGCCAGGCCCGCCCAGAGCGGCGCCTGCGCTACCCACCACACCGCCCACGGCCAGCGGGCGAGCCACTGCAACCCGGTCGTCATCACGCCAGCAACCCAGGCGGCAGCGTCCCACAGCGGGGGCAACAGCACGCCAAGCATCGCCAGTGGCGTGAGCAGCAGCGTCACCCACGGAATGGCCAGCAAATTGGCCAGCAGCCCGACCAGCGAGACCTGGCCAAACAGCAGCAGCGTCAGCGGCAAGAGCGCCAGGGTGATCACGCCCTGCTCGCGCAGCATCATGGCAAAATAGCCTCCAGCCCTTTTGGAATAAGTGCCATCAGCTCTTGAATCAGAAGCAAACAACACCCCGACAGCGACAAAACTGAGCCAGAAGCCGGGCTGCAACAACGCCCAGGGGTCGGCCGCCACCACCACCGCGGCCGCCAGCAACCAGACTTGCGGCCAGGGCCAGCGCAGGCCCAGCAAGCGCAGCAGCGTGACGCTGCACAGCATCAGCACCGTGCGCTGCGCGGGCACGCCCCAACCGCTAAAGAGCGCATACGCCGCAGCCAGCAGCACGCCGCCCAACAGTGCCGCGTTGGCGGCCGGCCAGGCCAGGCACAAGCGGGCTGAGTAGCGCCACAAGCGCCCGATCAGTGCGGCGGCCAGCCAGGCAAACATGGTGATGTGCAGGCCCGAGATGCTCATCAAATGGGCCACGCCGGTGGCGCGAAAGACATCCCAGTCGGCGCGCTCAATGGCGCCCTGGTCACCCACGACCAGGGCGGCAATCAGCCCGGCGGTGCGCGCTTCGGGTAAGGCGGCGTAGATGCGCGAGCGCACCTGCGCACGCCAGCGCTCCACGGGGTGCTGCCAGGTCTGCGCCAGCAGCAGCGGCGCGGGGTCGGTGCGGCCGCTGCGCACATAGCCGGTGGCCTGCACGCCCTGCTCCCACTGCCAGAGTTCAAAGTCAAAGCCGTGCGGGTTGATGGCCCCGTGCGGTGCCTTCAAACGCACGGTGAGCTGCCAGCGCTGGCCCGGCTGCAGCGCAGTGGCCAGGCTGTGCTGCGGGTCCTGGCGCCCATCGGCGGCGTCGGCGGGTGCTGTTGCGCGGTTGTACCAGGCCAGTTCCAGCCGGCGCGGCAGGCGCACCGGCGCGCCGCTCAGGGTGGCGGCGTCAACGTCAAAGCGAAAGCGCACGCCGTTTTCAAACGGCTGCGCCATGGCGGCAACGACACCGCTGACGGCAATGTCGCGCCCCTCCAGCGCACCGGCCAATGCGCCATCGGCAAAGACGCAAGCGCGCCAGCCGGTCACGCCAAACACCAGCAGGCAGGCACAGGTGCAATGCGCCAGCGCAGACAGCCACTGCCGTTTGCCGCCAAGGTAGAGCGCGGTAAACCACCCCAACATCAGCGCGGCCAACGCCAGCGCAAGGTAGGCACGCACCGGCCAGAGCTGCGCCTGCTGCAGCTGCGCCGCGCTGCCCAGCACCAGGCCAAGCAAGCTGGGCCAGCCAAGGAGTTGTCTAAACGTCTGGTTCACCCAGCAGGCTTTGCATTTGCGCCAGCAAGGCGTCGCGCAGTTCGGTCAACGGTGGCATTTGCATGTAGAGCGCTTGCAACTGGCCCTGTGCCTTGAGCTCGCACAGGTGCGCCGCCAATTCGTGAATACGTTGATGCAAGACCAGCAGGTGCTGCGCC